>NZ_QUWV01000167.1 GCF_003403295.1 Komagataeibacter melaceti
CAGTCACCATCCGGGCCACCGATCACGAACACGCCGGTCGGGTTGACGTAGAATTCGTCCTCGGGGCACATCCAGCCCTGCGGCAGGACATCACGCACGATGCTGCCCAGTTCCTCACGGATGGTGGCCTGGCTGGCACCTTCGACATGCTGGGTGGAGATCACGACCGAGGTGGCGCCAACGGGCTTGCCATCGACATAGCGCAGGGTCACCTGGCTTTTCGCATCCGGCTGCAG
>NZ_QUWV01000168.1 GCF_003403295.1 Komagataeibacter melaceti
TATCGGGGATATTGCACCGTTCGTGCGCTTCCTCGTATCTGACGGATGGTGGATGACGGGTCAGACCATTCTGGTCAATGGAGGCTACACAACAAAATAAGTCCTTGATAATAAGGGTTACTGATAGATATCCGGACCACGTATCGTTTGTGCAGCGTGGTTAAAAGGAGGCTATGGACAATTGCGGACCGGTTGCTCTTCCGCTTTACCCAATAAGTAGCCGAGCCCGTTCGTGCACGGCTTCCTGTTCGTTGTCAGAGACCCTGCCTTTATGCTTCGCTTGTCTGGCACGCCAGTCGAGACTTCGAACCTGATCAGAGAGAACGACGCTGGTCGGTTCTCCTGTCAGGGGCACTTCAAACGGATATCCTTTTGATCTTTGTCGTTGTCGGACAACAAACGATCATCCCAGATTTTTTATTGTAGCTGGCGGGAGACAGGACGACAGCTGGACGATGTCCCGCCTGTTCACGCTCCGCCTGAGGATCAAACTCCAGCCAGACAATCTCTCCGCAATCTGGTACCCATGCTGACATTTACCAAACCTCTCCACCCAGCTTAGGTCCAAAATTCACTTCGCCATGACGGTTATCATCCGTGATTGCCGCAGTCAGGGCATCCAGTGAAAGTGCGGCAGGCCGAAGAGGCTGAATGATGATACGGCCGTCTTCTTCCCGGACATCGACGGTCTGATTAATCTGTAGGTGGGTCGCTTCGAAGATCTTGGTCGGCAGACGGATGGCGGCGCTGTTTCCCCATTTGCGTACGGTTCCATGCATTGAATATCTCCCGCTCGTATCTACATTGTAGATACCATTTCAGTAGATTTCGCTTTAAGCGAAAATTGCTCACGTCTACTTGCGATGAAATGGGAATCCTGCCGCCCACGTCCTCCCCTTCGCGATGCAGGTATACGACATCACGCAGGAATCCCGCGATACAATCCTGACCAACGCCCGCGCCTTGCGGAATTGGGCGGAGGCGGCACGGACTGTGCGGCCCCGCTGGCATGGCTCAATGCCCGGCACGAGGCGGTGGACAAGGCAGAAAGCCCGGAATCCGGCGGCGCGCCTCGTGTGCATCGACATCCAGCCTTATGGCACCACTCAGACGGCCGAGCAGGAGGATGCACTGAATATAGGCGGCTTTTCCGATGCGGCCTTCGACCAGATGGCCGAATTCGCATCGGGCCAGATGGACGCCCCGCACTGGGTTGGGCAGATCATGGCCCAGGCCCTCTGAACAGGACCGGCGAATGCCGGGGGGGGGACTACAGTCACAAGGCCGCTCCTACGGGAACCCTTACCCCTACGTCCCTCCAATTCCTTGTCGCTGGACCCCTTCTTCCTACGCTGGTTACAGGGGGATTACGTGCCGGTCGTCCGCAATAATTACCACAATATAATAAATATATATTTTTAATTATTGAATATATTTCCAACAGTGGCAGTAATCACCATAGCCATCAAGCCCCAGAATATCACTCGCAATGCAGGACGCCAGGGCGCCGTACCTCCAGCCAGTGCGCCGACAGTTCCCAGAATTGCAAGGCAGATCAGGGAAACAACAGACACACTCCATGACACCAGCCTGAAAGGTGAGATTACGGCCGTAAGCACCGGCAGTATGGCGCCAAGTGCAAATGCACATGCGGATGCTAGGGCAGCCTGTACCGGACGCGCTGCCGTCGCCTCTGAAATACCAAGTTCGTCGCGGGCATGGGCGCCCAGCGCATCATGTTTCATCAATGCAATGGCAACCTGATGCGCCAGAAGATCGTTCAGCCCACGCTGACGATATATGCCAGCAAGTTCATCGACTTCAGAGTCCCAGCAACTACCCAGTTCCTTTTTTTCACGGCTCAGATCCGCCTTTTCTGAATCCGCCTGGGAACTGACGGACACATATTCACCCGCTGCCATGGACATGGCGCCAGCTATCAGGCTGGATATGCCAGCCAGTAATATTCCAGCCTGCGAGGTATGGGCACTTGCAACGCCAATAATAAGGCTGGAAGTGGACAGGATACCGTCATTCGCCCCAAGAACCGAGGCCCGCAGCCAGCCCAGACGGGCCGTCGCATGCCTCTCCCCCGGGCTGGACACGCCCTTATCTGTTACGTTCATCTGGTATATTCCCTATAATGAACATGCGCTGCAAAACATTGTCGCGTAGGATGAGGTAATGAAAACATGCCGCCAGTGAGTGACCTGTAGTAAGCACCACGATCAACCAGCCACTGTACAGGTGCAGTTCGTGCAACAATTCTATTGTCCGTATCGAAAATTCCCCAAACGGGGGCATGACCTGCACGGACAGGAAACTCATGGCCTGCCCGTTCCCCCATCGCCACAGATACCCAAGGCAGATTTCCACCATGCTCAGCCCATACAGGCTGTACTCAACGCTGCGGGCCATGTCTGCATCCAGCCAGCGGTCTGACGCAGGCATGCGCCGCCCCCAGCCTGTTCGCCACATAATGCGCAGGGGCAGCAGCACGCTCAGCACCATGCCCGCCGTCAGGTGCACCACTACAAGCTGGTGATGCAGCGGATTGCG
>NZ_QUWV01000015.1 GCF_003403295.1 Komagataeibacter melaceti
TTGAATAGCCCCTAGATTTCTGGACGCCCAGGCTCCTAAAAATGAGGACAGGAGGCGTTGATGGGGAAGCCTAATTTCAGTGATGAGTTCAAGCGTGATGCGGTGGCGCAGATTACCGAGCGGGGATATCCGGTAGCGGAAGTTTCGCAGCGGCTCGGGGTCAGTACACATTCGCTATATGCGTGGAAGCGGCAATTCGCGAAGATGGCATCAGGCGATACCGGCAAAGATGCCGAGATCCGGCAACTGAAGCGCGAACTGGCCCGGGTGACCGAGGAGCGCGACATCCTAAAAAAAGTCACCGCGTATTTCGCCAGGGATGCAAAGTGAGATACGCCTTCATTGCCGAGCATCGCGATCATTTTGGAATTCGGGCAATGTGCCGCTGTCTGGCCGTGCAGCCCAGTGGGTATTATGCCTGGCGGAAGGAGCCGCTGAGCCGACGGGCTCGCGAGGACGTCCGACAGACCACGTTGATCCGTCAGGCCTGGAACGACAGTGGCAGGGTTTATGGCTACCGTAAGCTGCACGATGATCTGCTCGATCAGGGCGAGATCTGCTGTCCGAACCGCGTGGCACGCCTGACAAAACTGGCTGGCATCAAAGCGCAGATTGGCTACAGGCGGCGGCCAGGTAGCCATAGTGGCAGGCCATCTCTGGTCATCGACAACACGCTGGCCCGGCAGTTTGATGTCGAGGCACCCGACAGGGTGTGGGTCACAGACATCACCTACATCCGCACCATGGAAGGGTTTGCCTACCTTGCAGTCGTACTCGACCTTTATTCGCGTCGTGTGGTGGGCTGGTCGATGCAGAGCCGCCAGACCTCGGATGTGGTACTGCAGGCGCTCCATATGGCCATCTGGCGACGAAAGCCCAAAAGCCGGGTGCTGATCCACTCCGATCAGGGCAGTCAGTTCACCAGCATGGACTGGACTGCCTTCATACGGGCTCACAATCTGGAACACTCGATGAGCCGCCGCGGCAATTGCCACGACAATGCTGTAGCGGAAAGTTTTTTCTCATCGCTCAAGCGCGAGCGCATCCGGCGTCGAACTTACAAAACGCGCCAGGAAGCCCGGCAGGACGTGTTTGACTACATCGAAATGTTCTATAACCCGGTGCGCAAGCACGTCAGGAACGGGATGCTGTCACCCGTGCAGTTCGAACAACAGCAGATTTTGAATGCTCAAGGCGTCTAGAAAACTAGGGGCTATTCA
>NZ_QUWV01000169.1 GCF_003403295.1 Komagataeibacter melaceti
CGCTCCTTCCACGTCGCCCCCAGGTGGCGGGTGCCGACCAGACGGTAATCGGTGCGCGGGATAATGAGGGGAGTGGACGCGGATACGGGGGCCGCGCCCTCCTCGCCTGCAAGCTCACCCCAGAACAGGTCTGCGGTGCCCCCGCTGCTCAGGGCGGATGTATCGAACAGGCTGAGCTGGTCGTGATATCTGTCACTCATGGCTGGACTCCGGGTAGGCGCGAACGACCGTCCCTGCTGGTGCAGGACGATTGCCGCGATGTTTGTGATCTTGTGGAAGGGGCGGAATCCGGCGGGTCAGTGCCGCGTGCCGGTTTTCCTTTTCTTCACTCCTCTCCCGCGACCGGGCCGGGGGGACGGGCGCAAGGGCGGCGCTTCGCGCCGGGATCGGGGCGACCCGCAGGCCTGCGCTGCGAAGCAGTCAGGGCGAGGACACGAACCGACCAACCCCTTGCGCCTGGCCCGCCGGTCTGGTGCGTCCTTTTTTCTTGTGTTCCCGTTTCTGCTTTTTTCTGCTTCCCGCAGCCACGCCGCGGGCTAACCCGGTCCGGCGCTCTCGCCGAAAGCCCCTGCGGGCAAGCACCAATGCCCGGTCAGCACCGGGCCTGCCCAGTCGGGCGACAGGGCCTGCCGGACCAGG
>NZ_QUWV01000170.1 GCF_003403295.1 Komagataeibacter melaceti
CTCTGGCAGCGCCATGAGGCGCGCTCCAGTGCGGTCGGGAGGTCAGGATGTCTGCGGCAACCATCGGTGTTGAAGGTGCATTGGCGGTGCTTGAGGAAGCATCCGGGGCGCTATCGCTGCGGACGTGGATGGAGCGTCACCGCGCGGAAATCCTGCGTCATCGTGATGGTCGTCGCATTGACTGGGTGGCCCTGTGCCGCTGGTTTTCGGACGTCGGACTGGTGAATGCGCGGGGGCTCGCACCTACCGTCAGGTGCGCCAAGATGACGTGGTACCGTGTCGGAAAATGGATGGAGGCACGTAAGGAACGGGCCAGT
>NZ_QUWV01000171.1 GCF_003403295.1 Komagataeibacter melaceti
CTTATGTGGACGGCCTTTACGATGCAAGAGGTCACATTGATTGCATTGTCGTATCTTTCTTCTGCGTATTTTCGCTCCAGCGAAATGCACTGATACTGTCATGATGTGGAGATCCGGTCAGATGCGCCCTTATGTCCGGCCTGTTTATGCGAAATCCTTCGCTGGCCATCATGGGTGTTCGCTTGCGTGTCAGGCACCAATCTGGATCTCGTGCTCAATGGCACATGGGGACATTCGGTATTGCCTGAACTGCTTCTGATTACAGTCTTTCCCATCACGCGGTCAGTGCATACTGCCGGATCTACCGGAGCTTATTCCGGTATCCATCATCCTGGTGGTACATGTCAGACTATAGCGACACTGCGACCGGCCGGACGATAGATCTCTTTGCGCGACAACAAAACCCAGATGATCCGGGCCAGCTTGTTGGCTAACGCCACGGTTGCCAGACGGCCCGGGCGACGTTCCAGAAGCTTGCAAAGCCATACTCCCGCAGCGCTATCCCATTTCTGTGCGCGGTAAAGCATGGATGTTGCGCCCAGAACGAGCATCTTTCTTATTTCCCGGTTGCCCGTTTTGGTAATTCTGCCCAATCGGGTTTTTCCGCCCGATGAATGCTGGCGCGGTACGAGACCAAGCCAGGCTGCGAAGTGCCGGGCCGTATCGAAGGCCCCAATATCGGTAACAGACGCGACAATCAGGGAGGCGGTTACCGGACCAATGCCCGGGATGGTCAAAAGACGGCGAGCATCTTCATCCTGTTTGGCATGTGTCCGGATACCTCCTTCCAGGTTTTCTATGCTTTCGTTCAGTCGACCATACTGTTCAAAGAGCAGCATGGTTGTCTGTTTCAGGGCATCAGGCAGATTGGATGAGGTTTCGATTTTCGCCAGAAGTTCGGGGAGACGGGCATTTCCAAGGGGAACAATCAAACCGAATTCCGCTGCAAGTGCACGCAACGCATTCACCAGCATCGTTTGCTGTTTGACCAGAAGGGTACGAGTTGAGTGCAGCGATAACAGGCTTTGCTGCTCCCGATTTTTAATCGGGACGAAGCGCGTGTCGGGATGGATCGCGGCAAGACAAATCGCGGCGGCATCAACAGCATCGTTTTTCTTGCCACGTTTGACAAATGGTTTGACCATTTCAGGGGGAATGAGTTTTACCTCATGACCGGTGTCACGGATGACACGAGCCCAGTGATGCGACGTGCTACAGGCTTCGAGTACGACCAGGCAGCGCTCCAGCTTTTCAAAGAATGAGATAACTTCACTCCGCCCGAGTTTCTTCTTGAGCAGACATTTTCCGCTTGCGTCCGTGCCATGCACTTGAAAAACAGACTTGGCGATATCCAGGCCGATTATGGTAACTTTCATCCGGGCGGTCTCCTCTGAATGGTCTTCCGACCTCATCATGGCACATTGATGTCGCATGGAGGCCGTCCACCCCATCTG
>NZ_QUWV01000172.1 GCF_003403295.1 Komagataeibacter melaceti
CCCCTCACAACCGCGGGGTGGAGCAGCCCGGTAGCTCGTCAGGCTCATAACCTGAAGGCCGCAGGTTCAAATCCTGCCCCCGCAACCATAACTTATCCAATATAATCAGAATGTTAAGCCGTCCGGATGGGCGGCTTTCTGCGTTTGGGACATACGCGCAGGATGCACATAGGATGCAACTGGGAGTGAAACTCCAGCGTAGGTTGGACTGATTTCACGTGTGCGTGAACACTGGAGCGCGGTCATTTGGACGGGAACAGATTCGCCGTCATGAACTCGATAAACACCCTGAGCTTCGGTGAGAGATAGGGGCTGGACGGCCACAGAAGACGGAAGACCCCCGAATGTTCGGTATGGTCGGACAGCACAGGAACGAGGTGTCCTGTCCTGAGATGCTCGTAAAGCACAAAATCCGGGAGGCTGACGATACCCAGGCCGGCTTCGGCCATGCTGATCAACGGCTCCAGCGCCGAGGCAACGACGGTTGCCGGTGGCTCAATAGTCCCAGCCATGCGATCCTGCCGCAGGGGCCATGCTTCCAGTTTCCCGGTGGTGGGATATCTGTGGCGCAGGCAGGCATGATGCGCCAGATCAGCCGGTTTGATGGGTATCCCACGGCAATCCAGATAGGCGGGGCTGGCAACCAGCCGGTGATGGAACGTACCGACGATGCGGGTCATCAGGCGTGAGTCCGCGGCATCTCCGGTTCGGAGAACCACATCGAAGCCTTCGCCGATGACATCCACGAGACGATCGCTGAAATCAAGATCGGGCTCGATCTCAGGATAGGCCTGGATAAAGGCGTTGACCGCCGGCATCAACAGCATGCCGACCATGGGGAGGCTCACGCGCAGACGTCCCGATGGTGTGGCGTGTGTATCCGCCAGTTCCTGTTCTGCTGCCTCGACCTCTCCCAGAATCCGACGGCAGCGCGCCAGAAAGAGATGACCTTCCTGGGTCAGCGTGATCGTTCGCGTGCTGCGATGAAACAGCCTGACGCCGAGACGCCCTTCAAGACGGGCAATGGCCTTGCCGACCGCAGAGGCAGACAGGCCCAGTTGATGACCAGCGACCGTGAAGCTGCGTGTTTCGGCGGCCTGAATGAAAATGGGAAGAGCACCCAGACTGTCCATCGCATGATCCGGCTATTGCGGACATCTCTGTCCATTGTGTGTGGAACTATAGCCTGATTAATCCGGAGCAGGGACCATCTTATCGTGAGGGCAACGAGGGGCCAGAGCGGCAGACAGCTCTGCGCCACGGCATGCTTTGAGATGGATGACTCCATGACCTCAGAAACCACAGAATGCAACCTGTCCACATCGGAGCGCCTGCCGTTGGCGGGCCTCCTGGCCCTAGCCACATCTGGCTTCATCACCATCCTGACCGAGGCTCTGCCAGCAGGCCTGTTACCGCAGATGGGTAGTAGCCTGAACGTATCGGATGCGATGGTCGGACAGCTTGTCACACTTTACGCAGTCGGTTCCCTTGTCGCGGCCATCCCGCTGACCAGCGCCACGCAGGGCTGGCGACGGCGCAGATTGCTGCTTCTGGCCATTGGTGGCTTCGCTGTCGTCAATACGGTCACGGCCGTCTCAACCAGCTATGTTCTGACCCTCGTCGCCCGTTTTCTGGCAGGGGTATCGGCCGGACTGCTGTGGGCGCTGCTGGCGGGCTATGCCAGCCGGATGGTGGCACCCGCCTTGCAGGGACGGGCCATCGCTGTTGCAATGGTCGGGACACCGCTTGCCCTGTCATTCGGCATTCCTCTTGGCACTCTTCTCGGGACGGTTGTGGGGTGGCGTTACACTTTCGGTATCATGACCGTGCTGACCGTCGGGCTGCTGGGCTGGGTCGTGGCTGCGGTGCCGGACTTTCCCGGCCAAGGTCAGGGACGACGTCTGACGCTCAGGCATGTGTTCCTGATGCCGGGGGTGCGGACAATCCTGTCTGTCACGCTACTGTTCGTCCTGGCCCATAATATCCTCTACACATATATCGCGCCTTTCCTGCTGCAGGTCGGCATGGGCGGACGGGTGGATATGGTGCTGCTGGTATTCGGTCTCACCGCTCTGGTCGGGATCTGGCTGATCGGCGCCCTCATCGATCACTGGCTGCGGGCGCTGGTCCTGGCGAGTATTGCTCTTTTCGTGATCGCAGGCTGCACATTGGGTTTTGCAGGGACCAGTCCGATTGCAATTTACATCGGAGCCGGTCTGTGGGGGCTGGCCTTTGGTGGCGCGGCCACGCTGTTCCAGACGGCGTCCGCGCGTGCAGCAGGCGAGGGGGCCGATATCGCCCAGTCGATGATCGTGACCGTATGGAACGCGGCCATTGCCGGCGGCGGGATCATCGGGGGTCTGCTTCTCGACCATCTTGGCACGACCGTCATTCCGTGGGCAGCAACAGTTTTGCTGCTCTGTGCCCTGATGATCGTCGTGATGGCCTCAGGAAGCGGGTTTACACGCATGTCACGCAATGGCTGACCAAACGCGCTTTTTGCTCCCCCGATAGCTGGCTAGGACCGATGCACACATTCTTCTTTAGAAAATCAAGAACTGCCCTGATCCGCGCGGACAGCGTGCCACGATGTCCCAGATAGACGGCTTGCACATCGACAAATCTGTCAATCTGAAAGTGCTCAAGCATTGAGGTCAGCCGCCCGGCGATGATGTGTGGATCAACTTGAAACGCCGCAAGGTGCGCCAGCCCCGTACCCGGCAGTGCGAGTTCCAGCATCGTGTCGGGTTGGAGTGCCACGAAAGCGCCGAGAGAATGGACAGGGAATGACTGTGAACGTTGAGGAAGAGACGTTCTCTTTGATCATAGACTTCCTGCCTTGATGCGCCCGCTCTCATATATGGTCATGGCTGATCATGACCGCGCCAAGAGTGGTGAGTGGGCGATTGGTCCTGATCGCTCAGAATATCTTTCCAGCAGACAGAAAATATGAGAGAATAATTTTAGTCCATTTTTGAATGAAAAAAAGTGGTTTATATGAATGGGTTACAGTGTTTATGGACGATTCTAGTGGATTGAAGTCTGATTTAGCCCAGATTGTTCGGCTCGCCTTGGCCGAGCAAACGGAGGACGTACGCCTGTTCGCCGCACGGCTAGTTAGAAAATATCGAGGGACTGAACCTGAGTTGGCAGCACAGGTAGATATGTTCCTTCGTTCCAAACCGCATCGCACCGGAGCTCCGTTACGGAAGGCAGTTACACCATCCTCTCCGGAACAGGCTTTGCCAGTGGACGATGAGTCGCGCTTGTCACTGCTTAAAGAGTTTACGGATCTTCCAGATCAGGAAGCGCCACTGCTTTCTCCCGGATTGGAGGAAATGCTTGGACAGTTGATCTTGGAGCGTAAGCAAGCTGAGCGTCTTGTCGCAGCGGGTTTGGTGCCAACACGCTCTGCAATATTTGTTGGCCAACCTGGACTGGGTAAGACACTCACTGCGCGTTGGTTGGCATCTCAGCTAGGTGTACCGCTGTATGTACTCGATCTTACTGCGGTTATGAGTAGTTTGTTGGGGCGTAGCGGTAACAATTTACGCGCAGCTCTTGATTTTGCTAAACAACGCCCTTGTGTGTTGTTGCTTGATGAAATCGATGCAATTGCCAAGCGACGTAGCGATGATTCCGATGTGGGTGAACTCAAGCGTCTTGTGACAGTGATTTTGCAGGAAGTTGATGAGTGGCCTTCTACCGGGGTGTTGTTGGCCGCAACTAATCATCCAGAGCTGATTGATCCTGCGTTGTGGCGACGGTTTGACTTGGTTGTCGAATTTAAGACACCTGAGCCCGTAGCGGTCAAAGAAGCTATTAAACGGTTCTTGGGACCTGATTTCGCGTTGTTTGCTCGGTGGGTAGATATTCTGACCTTCGCGTTTCGTGGACAGTCCTTTAGCGATATAGGAAGAGAGATACAGCGCTTTCGGCGAGCAGTAGCATTGGGAACAGCTCCAGATGTCGATTTAATTGAGGAATTCATTAAAGCTCGCGCTCTATCATTGGATCGACAGGGGCGTATCGATATGGCTGTTTTACTCGCTAAACAAACACGCCTGTCTCAGCATAGTATTTCGGATATTACAGGTGTGAGCCGAGATACTATTAGAAAATACACGACTGACGGTCCTGCCGTCGTTCCTAAAAAGCGGAGACGTGAAGGATGAGTCAGACCAATTTTTTGATAGGACGAGGCGAACTCCTTACTTATGATATTAAAGGTCCTCGACGGAAGATAACGAAAGCTGAAGTTTATACGCTGCAGCAAGCGAGAACACGTTTGGTGCCGCAATTTATCGAAACATCGATAAATCTCGATAGGTTGCCCTCCAAAGCCTGTCCGGGCGATTTGAGTGTGGCCCGTCTCGCCTTGAATCCCAGTTACATCGCGCGTTCTTTTTATCCTGTCGCAATGTTGCGCAGTGCTGGTCTTGAGTCGGTCGGGAGTAGAGCTGTAAAACTGACCCCGGAGGCTTGGGCAAAAAAGGGTTCTCCGCGCGAGTCAACGACCACGGAGCTTTTTGTGGTGGGACGGCGAAAAGCGTTTCGTCAGTTGGCAGATTGGGCTGGAGAAGTTGAAGAAGGGTCCAGTGAAGCCAAAGACCTTTCTCATATTGAGAATTTTTCTGCATTTGAGTCAACAGATCGCATTGTGTCATTCGAAAAATCCCAAGATCGTTTTTTCGAAGTGGGTGTTCATCTGTTACCCGGAGATAACTCTCAATTTGTACAACGCGCATTTGCCAAATATGCGACCGACGTTGGCGTAAAGCTGCACCTCGATCTGGCATTTAGCGCAGGGAATCTATGGTTTCTTCCTGCAGAGGGCGATAGTGAGAGCATCAGGCACCTAGCTGAGTTCTCTTTTGTACGTGTAATTCGTTCCATGCCCAAGTTGCGTGGTATGCGTCCGATACAACGGGCTTCTGGGGTGACTGTGCCGTGTAGCCTGCCCACGGAGCAGCCGCTGTCGTCAGAGCCTAAAGTCGCCATTTTGGATGGTGGTTTGCCGACAAATAGCAGTATCACTCCGTGGGTAAATACTTATCGCGTCATGGATGAGCATGCGGAAGATGATCCAGGCGGCATTGAGCATGGGCTTGCAGTCACGTCGGCATTCCTTTTTGGACCGATCATACCCAATAGCACTCCGTCTCGGCCTTATTCTTATGTTGATCATCTCCGCGTTCTGGATCGTGAAACTGATTCAGAAGACCCATTGGAATTATATCGTACGCTGGGGTTTGTGGAAGAAGTTCTTCTGTCTCGATATTATCAGTTCATCAATTTGAGTTTGGGACCGGATCTCCCAATTGAAGATACAGATGTACACGCGTGGACTTCTGTGATTGATGATTTGTTGAGCGATGGCGATACATTGATGACCATAGCCGTTGGAAATAACGGCGCTATGGATCGCTCCACAGGTAACGCACGTGTTCAGGTGCCATCGGATTGCGTGAATGCGTTGTCCGTAGGGGCTGCTGACAACGTTGATAAAACTTGGGGTCGGGCCGCTTACAGCGCCGTTGGACCCGGTCGTAGTCCAGGCGTAGTAAAACCTGATCTTATGGCTTTTGGTGGGGCCGCAGAAAATTCTAAATATTTTCATGTTCTGGCATCGGGAGCCAAGCCGTCCTTAGTGCCTCAATTGGGAACAAGTTTTGCATCACCATATTTATTGCGCAATGCTGTTGGAGTTCATGCGGTTCTTGGGTCGGATTTATCGCCGCTCGCTATTAAAGCGTTGCTTGTTCATAGTGCTGATCCCTCTGAACATGATAAAATTGAAGTCGGTTGGGGTAAAATTCCAGAAGATTTGATGGAAGTTATTACTTGTCCGTCTGGCGTGGCGCGGGTGGTCTATCAAGGCGAATTAAAGCCCGGAAAATATTTACGCGCGCCGCTTCCAATACCAACTGGTGGTCTACAAGGTAAAATACGCTTGAAGGCAACATTTTGTTACGCGTCTCCGACGGATCCGCAGGATGCTGTTACCTATACTCGAGCTGGTTTGGATATTGTCTTTCGTCCCAGTGATAAGAAGGTAAAAGAAGGTAAAGCGAACGCCGATACAAAAGGCTTTTTCGATATGAAAAAATACGCAACCGAAGAGGAGCGTCGTTCGGATATGGGGAAATGGGAAACTGTTCTACATGGCGATAAACGTATGCTCGGGCGTAGTCTCGATAGCCCAGTGTTCGACATTCATTACAATGCGCGTGAATCAGGACATGCTACGACAAGCGCTGAGAAAATTCGTTATGCTCTAATTATCACAGTAGAAGCTGCTAAACATCCTGATCTCTATAATGATATTTTGCGCAGTTATACAAAGGCACTTGTGCCAATTCAGCCAAAAATAACCCTGCCAATTCGAACATAGGAATTGTTCAAATTGGGATTTCTTATTTTTCAAATTGACTAAATGTTTCGACATTTTTGCGAATGGGTTCGGCCCATTTGATCAGAGGTTGCAATGTATATGGAACGGCGCCCTGCGCTCAAAAAGGTAGAGATTTTTGGGCTCTTGGAGCGGCTTTGTGAGCGACTGGAGCCAAGTGAAACCCAAACTAATCGTGCCCAATCCAGTTATGAAGCGGTGGGCCGGTGGTTGGCCGATGCTGAAGATAACCGACTTGCCACCAGCGGTATTTACTTGCAAGGCTCGATTGCGCTAGGAACCACGGTAAAGCCGATTGGCCAAAATGAGTACGATGTTGACTTAGTTTGTCATCTTCCTGCTTTCGGTCAGTGGTTGCCGCCCGCTCTGTGCAAGCAGATAGTAGGTGATCGATTGAAGGCCAATCAGCGTTATAATAATATTCTTCAGGAAAAGCCGCGTTGCTGGCGACTAAATTATGCAGATGAATTTCATCTGGATATAACCCCGTCCATTCCAAACGCGAATTGTGCCAACGGCGGAGAGTTGGTACCTGATAAAGCGCTTTCTACGTGGAAGCCTAGCAATCCCAAAGGATACCGAGACGCATTCAAGCGTCGGGCCGAGCTGGTTCCGCAGATGCGTCTTCTCATGAGCTATGCGGAAGATCGAGCACGCGCGGACGCGGACATTGAACCGTTCCCTGAGCGTCCTCGCTTTAAAGGGCTTTTGTGTCGGATTGTGCAAATTGCAAAGAGACATCGCGATAGTTATTTTCTCGAACGTAATATGTCTCTCGCGCCGATTTCAGTAATTATCACTACACTTGCCGCATGGAGTTACGAACACTGTGTTCGGACGATGGTGTTCGACAGCGAGCTGGATGTTTTGCATGCCGTGATTCGTCATATGCGCACTTTTATCCTATCGAATACGATAGAAGGACGCGTCTATTGGGCTATCTGGAACGAAACAACGGAGGGTGAGAACTTCGCTGAACGTTGGAATGCGGAGCCCGCCAAGGCAGCAGCTTTTTTTGAGTGGCACGCTGCAATAATGCTGGATCTAGAACGGTTGAGTGCTGCTGAGGGGCTCGATGGTTTGGGTAGAACCCTTGCATCATCGTTTGGACAGGCTCCTGCGCGAGAAATTATCCAGGAGATGCTCGATAGCATGTCGGCCGCGCGATCCGCCCGTATGCTGGCCGTTGCTCCAGCGATTGGTTTGACAACTGCAAAAGTGCCTATGGCTCGAGCGACATCGGTCCGCAGTAATACGTTTTATGGAGCGTCATAGTCTCCGATGCGCTTCGATCTTCCTCGGCCACTGACACCTTCACAGCAGTATATCGCGCTACGGTCTAACCCGATCTGTGAAGGTCACGGGAAACTGCGCGGTAATATTCTTACGTGGAACTTTCTGGTTACGCCTACGCCCTTGAGCAGGTTGTATCATGCCCGGATAGAATATCGGCAAGGGAAGGCACCGGCAGTCTATATTGACCAGCCTGATCTTACGATTTTGGCTGAGGGAAGAAAACTACCGCACGTATATGAACAATTGCCAACGCGGCTTTGTCTTTATCTTCCAAACTCGGGCGAGTGGGGAAATTGGATGCGGCTAGACCAGACGATCGTACCATGGACGGCACTCTGGTTGTTCTATTTCGAAGCATGGCTGCTGTCCAATGAATGGTCAGGTGGCGGACTACATCCTAGAGTGCGGGACCGATCCGATAGTCATAAACCGAAGCGTAATATTCTGATATCAAATAGAAAACGTCATGAACATGCAAGATGATCAGGATAAGTCTTATCGTATTCTGTGTTTGGATGGAGGGGGAATCCGAGGAGTATTTCCTGCAGCTTTCCTTGCCCGACTTGAGGAATACATCGAGCATCCGATCGGTCAATACTTCGATTTGATAGCAGGCACGTCGACCGGCGGCATTATAGCTGTTGGTTTAGGCTTAGGACTTTCTGCAAACGAGATTCTGAAACTTTATGAGGAGCGTGGACCGGCAATCTTCGATCAGCAGCACGGCACTATTGGTAATTGGCTCCGTCAGCGCTGGCGAAGCGCGCGGCACTGGGTTGGCAGCAAATATGAGGCGACAGAACTCCGCGCTGCTCTCGACGGCATTCTCGGAGAACGGCGTCTTGGGGAAAGCGCAACTCGATTGCTTATCCCTGCGTGGCACCCGATATTGGAACGCGTTTACATCTACAAGACGGCCCACCATCCGCGGCTGGAGACTGATTTTAGGCAGTTGGCCGTAGATGCAGCGATGGCTACTGCTGCGGCTCCGACATTTCTGCCTGCACATAATACATCTGATCAAGTCGAGCTTATTGACGGTGGTGTCTGGGCCAATAATCCGATTGGCGCAGCGGTGGTCGAGGCGGTCGGAACGCTGGGATGGCCCGCCAAGAGACTGAAAGTGCTTAGTATCGGGACTATCGCAGAAGTTAATGCCCCGCCTCGATGGGCTGGAAAATTGCCGATGGCTGCTCATGTCACTCGGCTGTTCATGGCAGGTCAATCTCATAGTGCGCTCGGCGCTGCAAAAATCCTTACAGGAGATGGCCATGGCCATCAAGCTATCTGGCGTGTAGACCAGATAGCCCCATCAGGTCGTTACACATTAGACAATACTGGTCGTATTGCTGAAATGAAGAATCGCGCAGTAGTGGAGGCGCGTGAGAAGCTTCCTGAACTTCGACGGAATTTTTTTGATAAACCTGCCGATAAATTTGTTCCATATCATCTGCTATAAACCTGCGTAAGGATAGTAAATCATTATCTCTTTAGGCTCAGGTTGTTGATTTTCACTGAGAACTGACCCGGGTTTTTCATCAGGAATTGACCCAGCCAGATGCTATTTCAGGCATAGTCGGGCGGGCGGTC
>NZ_QUWV01000173.1 GCF_003403295.1 Komagataeibacter melaceti
CACTCGCAAGGTGCTGTCCTGGCGTCTGTCGAACACGATGGACGCGGAGTTCTGTATTGAGGCACTCCGGGATGCGCTGATGCGTTACGGCACCCCGGAGATTTTCAACACGGACCAGGGCTCACAATTCACGACGCCCCGTTTTACCGGTATCCTGGAAGAACGTCAGATCCGCATTAGCATGGACGGGCGTGGGCGCTGGCTGGACGAACGCCTGATGAGGCGTATCATGGCGCGTCGACGCCATCTGGTCCGGGGTTAACCCCGGACCAGATGGCCAACAGCAACGCCGTCAGAATGGCGGCATAACAACAACCGGGTATAGC
>NZ_QUWV01000174.1 GCF_003403295.1 Komagataeibacter melaceti
GCCCCCTCCAGCCCCGCCGGCACCAACTGATCCGGCCACCGACCACGATCCGGCCCGATGCCCCCGCACCTGCGTGCGGGGGCATTTTTTTATTTTTTCCGCAACACGGCATCGTAGCCTTTGCAGCATGGGCACAAGCAGTGTAGGAAGGCCATCCATGACGCGGTTTGTATTCATCACCGGCGGCGTGGTGTCCTCCCTCGGCAAAGGCATCGCTTCGGCTGCCCTTGCTGCCCTGCTTCAGGCCCGTGGCTATCGGGTCCGTATGCGCAAGCTTGACCCCTATCTGAATGTCGATCCGGGGACGATGAGTCCCTACCAGCACGGCGAGGTTTTCGTAACCGACGACGGCGCGGAAACGGATCTTGATCTGGGCCATTACGAGCGTTTTACCGGCGTGCATGCCACGCGGGCCGATAACGCCACCACGGGCCAGATCTATTCCGGTGTGATCGCGCGCGAACGGCGTGGCGACTATCTGGGCGCGACCGTGCAGGTCATCCCCCACATTACCGACTCGATCAAGGAAACGATCGTCGCGGATACCGATGACGTGGATTTCGTGCTGGTCGAGATCGGCGGCACGGTGGGCGATATCGAGAGCCTCCCCTTCCTTGAATCCATCCGGCAGTTGCGCAACGACCTGCCTGCCAACCAGACCATGTTCATCCACCTGACCCTGCTGCCATGGATCGCGGCGGCGGGCGAACTCAAGACCAAGCCGACACAGCATTCCGTCAAGGAACTGCAGAACGTGGGCATCCAGCCCCAGATGCTCGTCTGCCGGTCGGACCGGGAAATTCCCGAGACCGAGCGCCGCAAGATCGCCAGCTTCTGCAACGTGCGCCCCGAGGCCGTGATCGCCGCGCACGACGTGGATACGATCTATGCCTGCCCCATCGCCTACCACCGCGAGGGGATGGACACCGAGGTACTGCGCTATTTCGGCCTGCCCACAACGCCCGATCCCGACCTGTCGCGCTGGGAGAAGATTGTCGATGCTGTCCGCCGCCCCGACCGGGAAGTGCTGGTGACGGTGGTGGGCAAGTACACCGCCCTGCTCGACAGCTACAAATCCCTGATCGAGGCACTTCAGCACGGGGGCATCGCCAACCGCGCCCGCGTCCGACTGAACTGGGTCGAGGCCGAGAGCTTTGAAAAATCGGACGACGCCGTGCAGGCGCTGGCCCATAGCGACGCGATCCTCGTGCCCGGCGGTTTTGGCGAACGCGGGTCGGAAGGCAAGATACGCGCCGTGAAGTTCGCGCGTGAGAACAACATTCCCTTCATGGGCATCTGCTTCGGCATGCAGATGGCGGTGATTGAATGTGCGCGCAACCTTGCGGGTATTCCCGATGCCTCCTCGACCGAATTCGGGCCGACGGAACAGCCGCTGGTCGGTCTCATGACCGAATGGGCGCGTGGCAACGAACTGCTGCGCCGCCGCGAAGGTGGCGAGATGGGCGGCACCATGCGTCTTGGCGCCTACCCCGCCAAGCTGGCGCCGGGGTCGCGCGCGGCGGAGGCCTATGGCCGCACCGATATCCGTGAACGCCACCGCCACCGTTACGAGGTCAACGTCCATTACCGTGAGCAGCTTGAAAAGACGGGCCTGCGCTTTTCGGGCATGTCACCGGACGGCATCCTGCCGGAAGTTGTGGAATATCCCGACCATCCGTGGTTCATCGCGGTGCAGTACCATCCTGAACTGCTGTCCAAGCCGTTCGATCCGCACCCGCTGTTCTCCGGCTTCATCGGGGCGGCCGTAACCAAGGCGGCGAAGAAGTAATGGCGGTCCACCGCGCTGTTAACATTGGCCCGCTTACGGTTGGCAACCTTGCCCCGTTCGTGCTGATCGCCGGTCCGTGCCAGATCGAATCCGCCGCCCATGCCATGGAAGTCGCTGATGCGCTGCATGGCATGGCGACCCGGCTTGGCATCGGGCTGATCTATAAAAGCTCGTTCGACAAGGCCAACCGCACCAGCATCAGCGGCGCGCGCGGCGTGGGCATGGCGCAGGGTCTGGATATTCTGGGCCAGGTGCGCCAGCGCTTCGGCGTGCCCGTGCTGACGGACGTGCACCTGCCCGACCAGTGCGCCGCCGTGGCCGAAACGGTGGACGTGCTGCAGATCCCGGCTTTCCTATGCCGCCAGACTGACCTGCTGCTGGCCGCGGGCGAGACGGGGGCTGCCGTCAACATCAAGAAAGGGCAGTTCCTCGCGCCGTGGGACATGACGAATGTCGCGGCCAAGGTCGCCTCCACCGGCAATGAGCGGATCATGCTGTGTGAGCGGGGTACGTCATTTGGCTACAACACGCTGGTCAATGACATGCGCGCCCTGCCCATCATGGCGGGCACGGGTTATCCCGTAATCTATGACGCCACCCATTCCGTGCAGCAGCCGGGGGGCTTGGGTTCGGCATCCGGTGGGCAGCGGATATTCGCGCCCATCCTTGCACGTGCCGCGCTGGCGATCGGGGTTGCCGGCCTGTTTATCGAAACCCATCCCGACCCGGATCAGGCCCCCAGCGACGGGGCGACCATGCTGCCCCTCGCCTGCATGGAAGACCTGCTGCGCAGCCTGCTCCGCTACGACAACCTGACCAAGCAGACCCCGCCAGACGAAATCATCTGACCCGGTCCGCACCGGGCGGGGCGCACATCCTACGGCTGGAGTTCCTCCATGCGCCCAAGGATGTCGCCCCCCGCCCGGGCGAAGGCCTGCGGGTTGAAACGCTGCATGACCAGTTCGCGCGCGGCGCGGCCCATATCGGCCAGACGTTCCGGATGGCGCAGGGCCTTTTCCAGTGCTGCGGCCAGTTCATGCGGGCGGTCGGGATGTATTTTCCAGCCGGTCACCCCTTCCCTGATGGAATGGTTCATCTCACCCACCGCGCTACCCATTACGGGCAGGCCCATGTTCATGGCCTCATGCGCGGCGATACAGAACCCCTCCCCCCGGGATGGCTGGACATACAGGTGGCATGACCGCAGGAACGCCACCGTGTCATTCATATACCCCGCGAAATGAACATTCGTCAGACCATGGAGCTGACAGAACGCCTGCAGCCTTGCGTATTCATGCCCCTCCCCGCCAATCGTGACCTGAAACGGGGGCAGTCCCTTGACCGCCCGGAGCAGGATGAGGGCGCGACAGAGAACATCATACCCCTTGGTTGGGTCGAGACGCCCCAGCGAGCCGATGCGTATGGTCTCGCCCGGTTTCCACGCCGCCGCGGGCTGGATGTCGGAATGGGTGCGGAAAATGGGCCAGCAGGCCAACTGCCCCGGGGACAGGTCCAGCCGCTCACGGGTAAGGTCGGTCACGTAATCGGAATCACCAACCCACAGCCGGGTCAGCTTTTTTGTAAGCTGCAGCAGGGTCAGGTTGGCCGGTTTCAGAAAGGCGTTGTGCTGCCAGCTTACAACGGGAATGCCCTGCCCCGCGCCAACAAGCTGCCCCAGCAGCGTCGCGCGGGTCAGTGATGTCCAGATATGGGTTGGCTGCACGCCGCGCACCCACCTGTCGAGTTCGAACAGGACATGGCGTGAGGATGCATTGCCATCCGCCAGCACAACCCCCTCAATTCCAGCTTTCTGCATCGCCCCCATGGCGCGCCCGTTGCGCCGGATCAGGGCGGCGACATGAACCTCATGCCCATGCTGGCGACAGACTTCCACAATAGCCGGAATAGGTAACGCGGCCCCTCCGCCTTCAAATGTATTGATAACATATGCAATACGCATTCCGGTCTCCACCTGACCTCTCCAGGCCCTCGCGATCATAGCGTCATATTCCGGCCTGTATTCAGGCCGCGTGCGCTTTATCCTGTGACAAAAAATGGACGATCTCCTGCGCCGCGCGACTGGCCGCGCTTTGCGAGGGGACCGTATGGAACGTGGCCTGAAATGCGTCTTTCTGCCGCTGCGCATAGAACTGCTGCTGTTCCTGCGCCACCGCCAGCGCATGCGGCAGGTCACTGACCCGGTCAATCACCTGCCCCATGTTCCAGTGGCTGTAATTGGGATTGCCCTGCCAGTCCGCCCCGTGGGAGTTGAGCAGGATGCAGGGGCGCGGCTGGTATATCCATTCATAGATCTGGCTGCTGGCATCGCCCAGATAGATGTCGGCGGCGCGTGTATAGGACATGTCCACCGAATACTGGCTGCCCGTATCAATGCGGATATGGGGCAGGTTACGCAGCCTGTCGGGTATCATCCGGCGCAGGCGGATCCGGCGATGTTCGACCGATACGTGCATCTTGCGCTGGAACAGCATGACATGCGGGGCGAAGATCAGGTTATAGTCATCCTGCCCGGCAAACCATTCCAGCACGTCCAGCCCCATGTCCCACCATGATGACAGGATGGGATCGAAATGCGGGTTGTACAGCACCGTGGGCCGGTCATTATCAAAAAAGCGCCTGCGTGCCGAAAAATCCACGGTGTCAAATTTCGGGTAGCCGACAATCGCATGCCCCTCCGGCCGGATCAGCCGTTTTGCCAGCATGCGGTCACGGGTCTTTTCCCCGGGCAACAGGACCAGGTCAAAAAACCGCGTCACGTCCCGAAACCCGATGGAACGATCCCCTGCGCCATGGGGGAAATAGATCAGCTTTATATCAAGCCCGAAATGGCTCTTGAGCAGGGCCGAAGTCGTTTCCGGCACCACCAGCGCATCCAGCCCTGCAAACAGGCCCACATTCTGGTGCAGGTTTGCAATCCGCCGGAATGGCAGGACCGAACGGGCCACGACATTGATGGCCGTGGCCAGCCGCCCAATGCCGATATGCACAAAGCGCACCCGGTCCGAACAGGATGTGATGGTTTGGCGCACGTGGGCTTCCTGCTCGGCCGAGGAGGTAATGACCGTCACGTCCTGCCCCAGCGCGACAAGTTCACAGATAATTGGTGCGGTATGTGAAATCTGGTGGATACAGTCGTGATTGAAAAGAAAGCCAATCTTCATACGGGAAACCTCACATCTCGAATTGTAACATGGTTTTTCCGGAAAATAATAGATGTGCGTTTATCGTCCCCCGGGCGGCTCCATCACTATGTTAACAGGCACATTCTGCGGCAATGGTTACCGGGCGATGCCGCAACCCTGTTCTGCAGCTTCCGCTACTTTTATGCCGCCACGCACATATAGGCCAGAGGCTGTCCTGAACCTGACCGCGAGGCGCATGACGCCCCTGCCCATATTGCGGTTTTTTCTTAATTGCATCACGTTGCGAGAGTGAACCATGCACCACAATCGGTGTTCATGACCCGTGCCCGCGCTGGAAAAGGAAAATCCTTATGCTCACGCCTCGCCTTGAACTGCTTGCCGCCCTCGCCCTCAGCCTGCCCCTGTTTACGTCCATAGCGCATGCGGCCGATACCGCAGCGGGCAATCTGCTGGGAAGCGACGGAACCGCACACGGCACCGTTCACGTAACGGATGCTCCCAAAGGCGTCGTGCTGCGTGTCGAGGCGACGGGCCTGACACCCGGCTGGCATGGCATCCATTTCCATGAAAAGGGCGACTGCGCGGCGCCGAAGTTTACCAGCGCGGGTGCCCATGTGCATGCGACATCACCCGTTGTGCATGGCCTGCTCAACACGAATGCGAATGACGCGGGCGACCTGCCCAACATTTTTGTCGCGATGGACGGGACGGCAACAGTGGAATTCTATTCCACGCTGGTTTCCCTGCATGGCAAGGATGGCCGCCCCGCCCTGCTCGATGCCGATGGCTCAGCCCTTGTGATCCACGCCAACCCCGATGACTACCAGAGCCAGCCCATTGGCGGCGCAGGCGACCGCGTGGCCTGTGGTGTGATCCGTTAGGATTTTACAAGAACTGCGACGCGGCTACCATGGGGAGCGCATGTCGCTCCCCTTTTTCTGAGCAGAATCCAAAACTTCTTCCACGAATATTTCCATTTACTGTATATGGCGCAAAACAACTACCATATTACCCGAACCGGATACAGGCCGGAGCGGTTACGATATCGTTGGAACGCTTCGATCCAGCATAATGAATGGAGCGCATACTTCAGTCATAGTTCTTAGACTTAAATTTTTCTGCCGCATCATATTACATGGATACTTCTCTACCGCCTTTAGGCACGATGGACTCCCTACTGCAATAAGAAATAATACCCCGCGAAAATTCGACACAACAATTTGTATATTTTAAATAAATATGGATTACACCTCATCACAACCGATGCATTTTACTTTTATTTTCACTGCCTACCCTACAACCTGCATTCCCGGCCGATCCGATTTAAAAGGTGCAGTAATTTCCGTAATGCCCTTCGGGGAACTTCCCCTTGGAATACAGTATCATTTTGAATAAAAACATCGCAACACATAAACAGGAACGTGCATAAGGCGAGATTTAACGCGAATATAATTAAATTACTATTATTATAAATTTTCTTCACAACACCTGAATTTGCAAATAATATTCCCACACCATCTTCAATAGAAAATTCTATTCTGAAATACGGACCCAAAATACTATAGATATCCTTACGCAGAAAAATCAGTGGGACTATGTAGCCGATCAGGCAGCGCGCCAGATCCAGCGTCAGCCGGATGCGCCGGTCGGACAGGTCGATCCCCGTCTCATTCAGCGCGCCCTCATCCAGCTTCCGCCCCCAGCCCCAGATCTGGCCGGACAGGGTGCGGATCAGGTCTTCGGGCAAGCCCATGACCTTGCCGACATCACGCAGTGCGCCCTTGGCACGATAGCGCGTAACCACGGCCGTAAGGGCTGCGTGGTTGCGGCCATAATGACCATAAATCCACTGGATCACCTGCTCCCGGCGCGCATGCTCGAAATCCACATCGATATCAGGGGGCTCGCGGCGCTCTTCGGAGACGAACCGTTCGAAGAGCAGTGACGTCCATGCCGGATCGATGGCGGTAATGCCCAGCACGTAGCAGACGGCGGAATTGGCCGCCGATCCCCGCCCCTGGCACAGGATACCCTGCGAGCGGGCATGGCGGACGATGCTGTGGACGGTCAGGAAATACGGCGCGTAATCCATGCGCCCGATCAGGGCGAGTTCATGGCTGAGGGTTTTCCTGACCTCGGGCGGAATGCCTTCAGGATAGGCCGCCGTTGCCCCCTCCCAGGTCAGGGCTTCCAGCGCCTGCTGCGGTGACTGGCCCGGGACGGACATCTCGTCGGGATACTGGTAGGCCAGGTCATCAAGGCTGAAGCGGCAGCGGGTCACGATCTCACGGGTCCGGTCGATCGCCTCGGGATAGCGGCTGAACAGTCGCGCCATTTCCGCGGGCGGCTTGAGGTAGCGGTCCGCATGGCGCTCGCGGGCAAAGCCGGCTTCGTCGATGGTGGTGTGGTTGCGGATGCAGGTCACCACATCCTGCAGGATACGCCGGTCATGGGTGTGGAACAGTACGTCATTGGTCACGACCGCTGGCACCCGCGCCTGATGAGCGATGTTCGCCAGCTCATACAGCCGCATCTGGTCATTGGGCCGGCGCCGCAAGGTCAGCGCCATATAGGCCCGGTCGGCAAAGGCGTCCTTCAGCTTGCGCAGATGCAGGATGCAGGCATCATCCGCCGTGTCCGGGAGCAGGATCACAAAGAGCCCTTCGCCCCATGCCACCAGATCTTCCCAGAGCAGATGGCATTTCCCCTTCCCGGCCCGGGCCTTGCCAAGGCTCAGCAGCCGACACAACCGGCCATAGGCGGCCCGGTCCGTCGGGTAGACCAGCACGGGCGCGAAATCGGCTAGATCGAGACGGCAGCCCACGACCAGGCGGATGCCGGTCTCTTTCGCGGCCACATGGGCCTGCACCATGCCTGCCAGCGAATTGCGGTCGCAGATGCCCAGCGCTTTAATGCCAAGGGCCTTTGCCTGCTCGAACAGGTCAATCGGTGAGGATGCGCCGCGCAGGAACGAGAAATACGTCGTCACCTGCAGTTCGGCGTATGGCACGCTCATTCAAAGAGACCGTGCAGGAACCAGCCCTGCGAACCGGTCTCGCCATGTTCGCCATCCCCGGTCCGGTAAACCCAGAATGTCTCGCCGCTGGTATCCTCCACCCGGAAGTAATCGCGCACGGTGGTCAGTTCGGCATCCCCTTTCCACCATTCGCCAAAGACCCGCTCGGGGCCATCAGCGCATCTGATCCGGCGGCGGATGCCACGCCAGATGAAGAAGACCGGCGGATGGTCGGGCAACACCGCCATGGTCTGGATCGGCTCGGGATGGGGCAGCAGGCGCGTGGGGCGCGGCCAGTGATCCGGCCACTCCTTTCCGTCCTCGGGTGCGAGTGCGGGCACGCGGCAGACGGCCCGCTCTGGCACATCGCTTTCCACCGGGGCGAAGCGATACAGGGCCTGCATGCCGACGCGGTTGGCCAGGGTATCGATCAGGTTGGAAACGTCAGCCTCTTCTTCCTCGATCAGGGCGGATATACCCTGGCGGTGCAGGATCGGCTCGGCCAACGACGCCGTCAGCACCATGCGCTCGATCCCAAAGCCCGGATCGATGGTCTCGATCCTGTCACAGAGCAGACGGGTCAGGCGTCTGACGTCCCGCACCGGCATGGCCGTGGCCACGCGGACGGCCTCGGTGCGGCTGTCCACCCGATGCAGCAGCAGGTCGAGGCGGCGCACGCCCTGCTCGCGTTCCTCCAGCCCGGCGCACAGGGGCGGCACGAGTTTGGTGATGTAGCGGGCAATGGTCTCGGCCGCGCTGATCGGTTCGGCAAAGTTCCGGCTGACCTGCACCGGCGCCTGCAGCCGGACCGGGACAATGGCTTCTGCCTGTCGTCCAAAAGCCTGGTCCAGCCTGCGGGCGACATCCGGACCGAAGCGCAGGGCCAGCGGCGGCCGCGGCAGGCTGGCCAGCGGGCCGATGCGTGACACGCCCAGCCCATGGAGACCATCGATGATATCCACCGGCAGGCGCAGGGCTTCGATCGGCAGATCGGCAATCACTGCTGCCATCTCACCCGGCGGCACGAGGGTGATGCGTCCCCGGTCATAGCGCGCCAGCGCATGGGCCGCACCCCATGTATCGGCAATCGCGGCCCGGGCCGTGATCCCGGACTCCTTCAGGCGTGTGACCATGTTTTCTAACATGACGGCCTCGCCCCCATGCAGGTGATCGGCACCGGTCGTATCCAGCACGATGCCGTCCGGCGGACCGGGAGCCACGATGGGGGCGATGCGGTGCTGGAACCACAGGGCCAGCCGCTCCAGCCCTGCCCGGTCACCGTCCGGGTCGGCGTCCATGATGAGCAGATCGGGGTAAAGCGCCTGCGCTTTCGCAACAGG
Source organism: Komagataeibacter melaceti (assembly GCF_003403295.1). Classification (GTDB taxonomy): domain Bacteria; phylum Pseudomonadota; class Alphaproteobacteria; order Acetobacterales; family Acetobacteraceae; genus Komagataeibacter; species Komagataeibacter melaceti. The sequence continues at coordinate 9,310 of NZ_QUWV01000174.1, forward strand.
CGTGCCGGGGCGAAGGCCCAACCTGCGGGCGGCGAGATCAACCGACAGGATGACCCGTCGCCGCCCTTCCCGTCTGGCCAGCGCCAGTGGGCGGTCAGGCGCGGGCGCGTCGGTCCCCAGCCGCTTCCTGATCCGGTCTGTCGGCCAGAGCGGCAGGTAGAGCGAGACGACACGGTGCCAGTCTCCCTTTGGCATCACAGGCCTCCACTTCGAAATCGGCGCATTCGCCCGCGCGGGCACGGATGAGTTCCAGCAGCCAGCGGGACCGACCGACGCCGGGCACTGGCAGCGGCACGGATGGCAGGACCGAGACCCGCCACCGCGTGACCGACGCCGTGGGCTGGCCGAAATCGGCCGCATCCGTCTGTCGTCGCCAGCGCCGTATGGCGATGCCCAGTGCGCCGGATGTCTCAGCCGCCAGCTGCAGGCGGCGTGAGGCGGTCATGGACAGGCGGGCCACCTCAGCCACGACCGCGCCCAGACCCTGATGGCGCAGTGCTTCCTCGAAACAGGCCAGGACATCGACATCCGAACTGGCCGCGACGTAAATGGTCCGTCGCGCCGACAGTCCGACCTGCTGCAGTGCCGGGGCGTACAGGTCCTGACGGGTGGCGATCCACAGCACCTTGCCCCGTGTCCGCGCTGCGATCCCGGCGGAAAACAGGCCGGATGCTGCTGCATTCAGGGCGTCATGGCCGCCACCTGCCGCCTCATGCAGCGCGCCCAGCGCCAAGCCGCCATCCGGCAGGCGACCGTCAATCTCAGGCACACCGAAGGGCAGCACGCCCCGCCTGCGCCGGCCCTGGCCTTCAAGGCGGCTGACCTGTGCTCTCAGCGCCTCCAACGCGGGACGGGGTTCGGGTGCAGGCATGGGGTCGGACAGTCCATTCGGATGTTTCTGGCATGGAATTAGTGATTTTGTTCGTTATTTGTTCTAGTACGGTGACGAATGTCAACCCATTCTGGAAAAGCGGCTGTGATCCGGACGCGGCCACAGGCCTGCCGTCCGATCCAGGCGCGATGAAAACTGTCTAGATTACAGGGATTTATCAGGGACAGTCCGGCCGTCCCCTTCCTGCCGGGTGGATACCGCCCGGCAGGATACCCATATCCGGACTCGCGAAAGGACGGCGTGATGTGCAACCTCTATGCGATGACCAGCAGCCAGCAGGCGATCCGGGAGGCGGCCAGGGTCATGACCGACCGCACCGGCAATCTCCGGCCCCCTGCCCGAGATCTGGCCCAACACCATGGCGCCCATCGTGCGGAACGCGGCGGATGGGCGGGAACTGGTCATGGCGCGCTGGGGCATGCCCACGCCGCCGGGCTACCTGAAAGGCCACAGGGTCGATCGGGGTGTGACCAATATCCGCAATCCGACCTCGACCTGGTGGAAACGCTGGGAAAGTGTCGCGCATCGCTGCCTGGTGCTGCTCACGGCCTTTTGCGAACCGGAGCGCCTGCCGGATGGGCCTAACAGGCCCGTCTGGTTTGCCCAGAGTGATGGGGAGTCGCTGGCTTTTTTCGCAGGGGTCTGGTGACAGTGGACGTCAGTACGAAAACTGGCGGATGGTGAGACGACGGATAACCTGTTTGGCTTCCTGACTACCACAGCCAATCGGGAGGTCGGTGCCATTCATCCGAAAGCCATGCCGGTCATCCTGACCCGGCCGGAAGAACTGGATCTGTGGATGAAGGTCCCCCGGACAAAGCACTACAATTGCAGCGCCCCCTACCTGACAACGCCCTAAAGATGGTAAATGCTCCGCGGTAGGCAGTTATTAAATGTCGCCTTTGGGGGGGGTAAACGGAATGTCCAGCTTCAGGCTATAAAGAGAAGAATGCGGTTTGTCTGCTTTGTGGTATCACGACCGAAGAAGCAATCATTCGCGTGAACAAAGTAGAGAATCTAAGAAATTTTCCCCAACGTTTCACTGCGTAAGCAATGTCAAAGGGGTCTATTTTTCAGCCGAGCAATTCTCTCCTTTGAAATTACAACAGGACTATTTTGATGTTCGCTTGTTGCAAGCAGCAGCGGTAGGTCACCGCGTCAAACTGGTTTGGCTCGCGGTAATCTGCCGGCCTTTGCGCGCTTGTCCTGTGCCTTTTTTTTCTGATTCATTTTTTGCCTTCGCACACGAGCATGTTGTACGATTTCGGGCAGCCCAAAACCTGGATCACGCCCAATCAAACATCGCTCCACGATAAAGTCGAAAAAAAACTGGTTTGGCCTTAATGTCTCTTTTACCACCTTACGCGTATTGGCAAGTTGTTGTTTGGAGGGTACATCGTATTTACTTAAATTTTCAACCAAAGATACCATGTTTTCCCGAAATTCTATAAGACCTTTACCTATAAGATTAACAGCGTGGAACTCGACTAACGATGTAAATATCAGTTTTGTAGCGTGGTAGCACTTAAAGTGCTGAGCGAGATGAGCATCAAATGCATCGGCGATGTCTTTTGTGCGGAAGAGTTCTTTATAGAAGCATGGGAAATGATCTTCGAGCACACCGACCAAAACCTCATTTTCCGGTGCTATTGTCAGAAAATATGGCGTTGGTTTGAATAAATCCAAAGATTGAGACAAGGTTAGTCCAAAGCACACGCCAAATACGCAGCAAAGGTTGTTCTGGGTGACTACATTAATTTCGCTAAGAGCATCGGCTAGCTCGTTCCAGCTCATAATATCGCCACTTGGCGCCAGCAGTATGCCATCCTCACGATTTCCATGACAATCGAAATGTAAGATCGGCCGAAATCCGCTTACACATCGTTCAGCGAGTAAGCGAAGAGCATCAAGAAGCTCAGTGCGATTACGGACCACAATCTCGCTAAACGAGAAGGATGTTGCAGTTGCAATTACAGCGGTCTGAATATCTTCGACCATCCGAATGGAGGGGCCAAGTTCATCTTCCGGGAGCGACCTTAGCCACACCACTGCACTGGCTTCAATCGTATAATTGAGTTCAATCCTATTAGGACGTGGAGTATTTGACATGAATCTTAATAACAGAAATCTTACAAAACAAACTTATTTTTCTAGATAATCGCGCCTTTTTATGGCGATCGTCAATCCTGAGTTACCAAAAACTAAGAGCACTAGTCCAAACTCTGTCTATCGCTGTTCTCCGGCAATGTCGGCTTTCGGGCAAAGGTCATAGCAGCTTGAGTGTCTGGCATGTAGGCGTCTGCCGCCCGTCCGCTTCACGTTCCTTGAGCGGACAGGCAGTTCAGGGGGGAGAACGGCAGGTCTGCTTTATCGAATATAAGATTCGAAGCGGACATCTTCGGCAAACTTGGCGCGGTTCAAATGCTGCCCCCGTCATAGCCTTTCCTCGGTAGGCTGACATGGCATCGCCGTTAGGGGTATGCTGGTCTAAGATTATCAGATCATTATAGAAAGTTTTTCAGATGGCGACATTTTTTTATGTAATTGATGAGATAGCCAAAATCGCAGTTCCTGGAGTAATTGCAGGAGCGGCGTTCTCCGTAGCGCACTCACAGCGCGAAATCGCTGCTAACAAGTACTATCTTGACCTGCATAATTTAAGGTTAAAAACAGTAGAAGATATGCAGCGCCTTGTTGAACAAGCAACGGAAAATGATCTGTACGACGTTGAAACACACTCTGCGCTTTGCGACTATATTCAAGGTTGCCGTTATCTTTTTAACTGCGCAGCGTTGAACAATTACTCCAGTACGATACGGCAGTGGCGAGCGCTCAAGAAGTCTGCATCGGCGAAGAAGCGCCAATGTAACACTATTGCTAAAGAGCATCTACAAGGTGTAAATTTGTTAAGTGAACACCCTCCAAATAACCTTACCGAAATTCAAAGGGTTAATTGGCATAAATTTCACAAATTATGGAACGAGTGCATGGAGGCGCAGACCCAAGCTAAAGAGAACGCGAAGAAAGCTTCTAATGAGGTTAAAAGTCTTACTGTCGATTTGAGAAAATCTATAAGGTTACCAACATCTGCATATACCCCTAATTGGTACGATCACTCAATTGCGTGGATGAAAAACTTTTTTAAGAGAAAATAGACTCAAATAATATTTGTATCCTTTATACGGGGTCAAGTGCACCAATCAATAGTGTCTTCTACTAAATATTGGCAACGATATTATCGATAAAATCTTTCGTGAACTGTAACCGGCCGCTTAAGGCCGCCGTTGATCATGCGGCCTTTTTGTGAAGATCAGTCATGGGGTGCCAGTTCCATGGCAACAGTTCGTG
>NZ_QUWV01000175.1 GCF_003403295.1 Komagataeibacter melaceti
CACGAACTGTTGCCATGGAACTGGCACCCCATGACTGATCTTCACAAAAAGGCCGCATGATCAACGGCGGCCTTAAGCGGCCGGTTACGATCGTCGTGCCATTGAGAAAGACCGTGCCCAATATCGGCTCCGCGCCTCTGACCTTTTCAAAGAGGCGCTGCCACACGCCAAGCTTCGACTAGCGAACGAACAATTGTGCGGCAATCCACCAGGGAACAAACTTAGGCGGAAGGGCGTGCCATTCTGATGGCGCCAGAAAATCGCGGAGATCGTCCGTCGAAGGTTTTTCGGCGGGGTCTTGCCCTTCGGACGGACTTCCTCAATCAAAGGCTCCCAGACGGATCAGGCGGCATCAGAAAAGACAGACTGCATCATGCTCATCATAAACAGCTATGCAGTCCGTTCCGTCATTCAAGGCCTAACAGGCCCTAGGTGTTTAGTCCCAGGGTTTGATGGGTTGGATTGATGATGAATCTTTCCGGCGCGGAAGCGTTCGATATAGTCGACGACGACTTCCCATCCGCCCATGATCCGCCCACTCAGTTCCCATGTCCGTGCGATCCGCCGTGCGGCGGCGGCCCTCTGCTGCCGGTATTCGACGTTCATGAGGCGATGCTCGATTCTGGTGGCAAGAAGTATCTGCCGCTCCTGGCTGATCATGTCCCGCGCCTCGGCGGTCTCCCGGATCGCCTTGCTGATGGCGGGCTGAAATCACGCACGCAGTTCCAGTTTAAGTTCGGCCTCGTCAGTAAAGGCGGATGGGTCCCATTGCGCGAGATGGGACCGGACCTCGCGCGCGCCGTTCTTTTTCAACACGGACAGCGACCGGGGCGGCGGATGGCCTGCTTCCTTCATTGCTTCCGCGACATCCTCGCGTTCGAGGCTGAGCATCTGCATGAACTCGACCGACTGTTCCACCCGACGTTCGAGCGGGAACCGCGTGACGGTCTTCACACCGGCAATGGGTTCTACAGGCGTGGGATCATCTGTCATGGCTCATCTTGGTCAGCGGTTTCACCGTTGCGCGACTGCCGCGCCAGCGCGACCAGCCCCTGCTGCGTTTCTGCCGCGCGGGCGATGGCGTCCGCCGCGGAGCGCACGCCGAATACCTTTTCCGGCGATGTAATATCAAAGGTCCGGCCGGTATGTCTGCTACGGCAGTGCCAGTGGGCCATGGTTTCATCCCCGGGCGTCATGGGCGTTGTCCGGCGACATGAACTGGGGATGGCGTGGCTGGGAGTGATATCCGGACGCATGCATCGCGCAGGGCGTAGAGGCTGCGGTCGAGATAGAGCGCGTGACGCGCGCCACGATCCACCAGGGACCGGAAATAGGCGTCCCGATAACGGATTGCCTCGCCCCGATGGAGACGTGCGGCCATGATGATGATGGTAATGCTTGCCTGCAGGCGGCCGAGCACCACACAGGCCTGCCGCCATGCGTGGTGGGTGATGCCCATCTGGCCGGACAGATGTTCCGCAGCGTCCGTCAGTTCGGGCTGTGTCGGTCGATCGGTTGGACACAGGTCGCGCAATGGGGGCAGATTTCGAGATAGAACGTCGATGTGCCGCGAAAACCGCGCAGTGCGGACAGTTCGTGCCGGGGTTCTGTTGCGGCCGGGTCCGCCGACGCTGCGCACCGCATTGCTTCAATGCGATTGTGGCCCGTGGCCGCTACGTTGACTACCTTAATTTTGGATAGATTGTTTTTTGTATCTGTATAGTGGGTGCCGGAATCGGGGTCCATGGGTGCCACTTTCGGGGCCCATCGGGCATCGGATTCTGGGTTATCCACAGGGGGCGGAACTGCGTCGAGCTGGTGCCAGATCGCCTTCATGTCGTCATGATAGGCCGCAAGCGTCGCGATGGACTCCGTGCGCAGCCGTCGGCGCATGATGCCTGCCGCACGGCTTTGTTGCAGAAATACTGGACAGGGATTCCCTATCTGAAACCAGTTTGTTAGCTGGGTGTGATGAGCAAGCCGAACCCCATGCGCTACCGAACGACGAACTGGTCCTCTCACAACGCAGCGCTGAATAAGCGTGGATCTCTGACGGTGTGGTTTGACCCGTCGATGAATTGGGAGGGCCTTCCGACGGGGCACCGTGGGCGTCAACCGGGTTACAGCGATGCTGCGATCCAGACGTGCCTGACGCTGAAGGTCATGTTCGGTTTTGCATTGCGTCAGACAACAGGGTTTGTCGAAAGTCTCCTGCGCCTGGTCGGGCTTGCGTGGTCTGTGCCGGATTTCAGCACGCTGAGCCGTCGGCAGAAATCCCTGACAGTCGATATCCCGTATCGCGGCTCAGACGGCCCGCTGCATCTTCTGATCGACAGCTCCGGGATTAAGGTCGAGGGAGAAGGTGAATGGCATCGGCGCAAACATGGCGGTTCGAAACGTTGTATCTGGCGTAAACTCCATATCGGGATCGACGAAGGTTCACTGGAAATCAGGACTGTTGAAATGACGGGAAACGAGATCGGCGATGCTCCGGTTCTGCCGGTGCTTCTGGAGCAGATCCCCGATGAGGAGGACGTCGCCAGCGTCACGGCTGATGGCACGTATGACACGAGGAGATCCCATGAAACCATTGTCAGCCGCGGCGCCCAGGCTGTCATACCTCCTCGAAAAAACGCAAAGCCATGGAGACCCACGTCAGCAGGAGCCATCGCCCGAAACGAAACTCTGCGAGCTTACAGGCATCTCGGACGGGCTATCTGGAGACGGTGAAGCGGTTATCATCGACGAAGCCGCGTCGAGACAAAGATGCACTGCATCAAACTGCTGGGCCAGCGTCTGACGGCACGGGATTTCGACCGCCAGATCACCGAAGTTCATATCCGTGTTGCTATCCTTAACCGATTCACAGCGCTCAGAATCCTTCTCATACGCGCCGTCATATAACGGAAAATTCCATAACGGCATCCTCACGCCGACAGAGTGAATTGTGCAACAGAGCCCAGATCAGGGCGGAACGCCTCAAAATCCACAGTCCGGGAAAACGCCTCGAGCTGATCACCAGGCCCGCTTAACCGGGCAAGCCGCTCGTCAACATCAAAGAAACCCGGCTGCTTCATGAGCCATCCCCCCCAATCATCACACAAGGTAGGGAATAACAGCCAACAGTTCAGAGCCAAAGGGTTTTTCGAACCCTCCACGTTATTTAAGGGTAAATTCATATACTTTAGCGGGTTCTGAATTCGTGTCATCATATACGTTACAATAAAAACCAGCATCAGAAAAACACTTGAATAAATAATCCTTTTGAAATCCAAGTTCCATCCACCCTCGATACCGCATTATCGATACATTTTGCCAATCAAGACGAATGCCCCACGGATATGGCAGAATAGGACATATTTCATCAAATATAGGTTCCCCAGCAAGTAGTATTTTTCCTGTCGGTTTAAGAGCATCTCTAAGTTCTAAAATTGTTTTTTTTATGTCAAGGCAATGATGAAAACACTCATAGAAGAAAATTAAATCATAATAATTATTTTCGCCAGATGGGTTGTAGCCAAATTCTCCTATATGACTTTTTAAAGAAACATCATAAAACCGAGAAACATCATTAACAGCGTCGCAAAATTCTTTATTAACATCGACTGTGTCTACATGCGCCCCAACTCGAGCAAACGCAACGGAAGTCTGACCAAAACCTGCGCCATATTCTAAAACTTTATCTCCATTTTTAATGTTACTCCTCATAAGTAGGTGTCCAATTGCCATTAGGTGTTTTCCGGCCTCATGAGCACTTCCTGTTGAATAGAACGCTGGCCGCTTTATTGCATCAACGCCTCCTATCGGAGTAAACTCATCACTTCCGGGGGTATAATTTTCTCTATTAGTAATTTCAGACCATAGTTTTAAAATATTTTTTTTATATTGTTCGCTATCTGGATCTATATTATCATCAAACCAATATGGTAACTCATATACCTTTCCGTGCCATTTTTCCAAATTATTGTTACTATGGAAATCTTTGGCAGACTCATCAAGGTCACCATTATTTATGAAATATGTGCCATTTTTCATCATAAACTCAGGAGAGTTGTATAAATTATTATACAACTCTCCGATATTTCTTGCATTTTTAGAATGATGCATAATAACATCTTCATTTTCAGGTTCCCTGTTTAGTATATCCCTGTATGCGGATATAACATATTTCCTGTGTATCATTTGCAATATCACCTCTTTCATGTGCATTTAAATCAAGTACATTTCCATATGCTCTGCAAATTTTCTGATAATGCAGTCGATTTTTATAAGATACATAGTATATATAATAAGAATATTCAAGACCGCAGCGCATCCGAAAAGGTCGACATGGGACGTACCGATCTGGCTTCAGATGAATGGATCGAAGAACCGTTGTGAATAACCCCTAGCAGCCTGTCGGGTTGGGGCACCCTGAATAGCCCCTAGGCTCAGGACTCATTCTTTGAGATAGAAGATGAAGCTTGCTGCGATGTGGATTGCAGACATGAATGTATGAGCGCAGCGGTCGTATCTGGTCGCTACACGTCGCCAGTCTTTCAACTTTGCGAACATGTTTTCGATAAGGTGGCGCTTTTTATACAGATGCCAGTTGTAAGATGGCTTTAATTTCCGGTTCTTCCTTGGTGGAATGCAGGCGGTAATGTTCCGTTCGACAAGATATCGTCTGGTCCGGTTGCTGTCATAACCCCGATCCCCGATGACCTCTTCTGTTCCTTCCGGCAGGTGCGCCAGAAGAACATCTGCCCCTTTGAAGTCACTGACCTGTCCCGCAGTCAGATGAAGGCGGACAGGTCGGCCCTGATCATCGCACACGGCATGGAGTTTTGAGTTCAGGCCGCCTTTTTTCCGTCCGATATGGCGGGGAAAAGCCCCTTTTTGAGCAGGGACGCTGATGTCCGGTGCGCTTTCAGATGTGTTGCATCAATCATCAGACGCTTCGAACGGCCAGTCTGTTCTGTTAGGGCGATAAAAATCCTGTCAAAGACACCCAGGCGGCTCCACCGGATAAAGCGGTTGTATAAGGTCTTGTGGGGACCATACGCTTTCGGGGCGTCTTTCCATTGAAGACCGTTGCGGATCACGTAAACAATCCCGCTCAGAACACGACGGTCATCCACACGCGGCACCCCATGAGCCAGAGGGAAAAACGGCCTGATCCGTTCCATCTGGCTCTCGGACAGCAAAAACACGTCACTCACAGCCCAACCTCCATCGGTAAGCCTGTGAATCACAATACCCCACTCAGTTCAATAAATTAATAGGTCCTGAACCTAAGTAGACAGACGGCAGTCGCCTTCTTCCGGGACATTTAGGTAAGAGTTTGGCCTTTCGTAAATCGGACATAAGTCTCAAAATAAAAATCGGTCGTCTGCTTGTCAGCCACCTC
>NZ_QUWV01000016.1 GCF_003403295.1 Komagataeibacter melaceti
CGATGCCGAACGGGCCGGCCTCATGCGCGCCACCCAGTACGCCCACTACACCCCGGAACTCATGGTCCGTTCACTGTGGGACATGGTCACGAGGATGGGATTCTCGGGAGGACGCGTGCTGGAGCCAGGCTGCGGCACCGGCCTGTTCATCGCTACCCGTCCTGAAAAGCTGGAGGGGAAGATGGCCTTTACCGGCATCGAAAATGATTCCCTGACGGCGCGTATCGCGCGTGCGCTTTATCCGAACCAGTGGATCCGGCAGGAGGATTTCACGAAAACCGTTCCGGGCGAGCGTTACGAGCTGGTGATCGGCAACCCGCCATTTTCCAACCGCACCGTGCGGGGGGCCGACACGATCGGGCGGCTGCGCCTGTCGCTGCATGACTATTTCATCGCACGCTCCGTGGAAGCCCTGCGGCCCGGGGGTATCGCAGTGTTCGTGACATCACGTCATACGATGGACAAGCGCGACACGACGGCGCGCGCGCATATCGCTTCCATTGCTGACCTTCTGGGGGCGGTGCGCCTGCCGCAGGGAGCGATGAAGGATGAAGCCGGCACCGAGGTGGTCGTGGATATCCTTGTCCTGCGCCGTCGCATGGTGGGGGACATGCCGGGGGATGAAAGCTGGCTGGAGACGGGCGAGGTGGCCGACAGCAACCATGGTGACGGGCCGCTGTTCATCAACCGCTATTTCCTCGAACACGGTGAGCAGGTGCTGGGCCGTCATGACTGGACCACCACCCAGTTCGGCCCCGATTACACCTGCGCGCCGATCGCCGGGATTGTCCTGGATTGCGCGCTGCCGGACGCCCTGGCGCGCATAGCCCCCGACATCCGCTTCCCCGCGCCGGAAAGCTGCGATTTCTCAACTCCCGTATCGCGACCGCGTATCGGTACGGCAGCGGATGGCGCGACCCTCAAGGAGGGCAGCTACTACATTGAGAACCGCGTGCTGCACCAGATCGTGGGCGGCGTGGGGGTCGTGGTCCCGATCCGCCGGAAAGGCAGCACCGAGGGCATTTTCCAGAAGCATGCCCGGATCATAGAGGCGCTGGTTCCCGTGCGTGACGCCACACGGGCGGTGCTGCGCGCACAGATGGAGAACCGGCCCTACGGGAGGCCCCAGTCCGACCTCAGGCGTGCCTATACCAGTTTTGTCCGCCAGTTCGGGCCGATCAACCTGACGAACACGACGACCCGTATCAGCGAGAAGACCGGCGTGGAGACCGAGACCCAGCGCCGCCCGAACCTCCAGCCATTTCTTGATGACCCGGACGTGTGGCTGGTGGCGTCGATCGAGAATTACGACGCCGAGAAGCAGGTCGGCGCCATGGGGCCGATTTTCTCGGAGCGGGTTGTCCATGCCCCTGTCGAGCCGGAAGTCCATACCGCCCTCGATGCCCTCGCCGTGTGCCTGCATGAGACGGGTGGGGTGGAGATCCCCCGCGTGGCGGAACTCCTTGGTCGCTCCGAGGCGCAGGCGATCAGCGAACTGGGGGATGCGATCTACCTTGACCCCGCACGAAGCACAAACGGGCGGGATGTATGGGTGACGGCGGACGAGGCGCTTTCCGGCCCTGTCCGCACCACGCTTCGCGAGGCGCGGGAGGCGGCCCGGACCGACGTCCGCTACGCTCGCAACGTGACGGCGCTTGAGGGGGTCCAGCCCGAGGACCTGCGCCCGTCCGACATTACGGCACGACTGGGCGCGCCATGGCTCCCGGCTGCCGATGTGAGCGCCTTCATTTCCGAGGTGATCGGGGTCGAGACGACGGTGCGTCATACCGTCGAGGTTGCCACATGGAGCCTGGATACCGCACCGTTCCGGGGCAAGGCCGAGGCGACGTCGCTATGGGGAACCGAGCGACGCCATGCGGGCGAACTGCTGAATGACGCGCTCAACCAGTCGATCCCGAAGATATGGGATGTGTGGCGTGATGAAAATGGCGAGCATCGCGAGCTGAACACGAAGGAGACGGAAGCGGCCAAGGAAAAGCTGGCCGCGATCAGGCAGGCTTTCCACAACTGGGTCTGGAATGATCCCGACCGTAGTGAACGCCTCGTGCGCCATTACAACGACGTCTACAACAATCTCATGCCGCGCCGGTTCGATGGCGCGCACCTGACCCTGCCCGGCGCCAGTTCCGTCATATCGCTGCGCGCGCACCAGAAGCGGGTCATCTGGCGCATTATCGCGGCGGGCAGCACCTACATGGCCCATGCCGTAGGTTCGGGGAAAACCTTCTCCATGGTCGCCGCAGTCATGGAACAGCGCCGGTTGGGGCTGGTCAGCAAGCCCCTGATCACCGTGCCGGGGCACTGCCTCGCCCAGATGGCCCGCGAGTTCCTGATGCTTTACCCGACCGCGCGTATCCTGGTTGCGGATGAGACCAACTTCGAAAAGGCGAAGCGCCAGCGTTTCCTTGCCAGGGCGGCAACGGGAGCCTGGGACGCGATCATCATCACCCATGATGCGTTCAAGTTCATTCCCACGCCCGCCGAATTCGAGCGCGACCTCATCGCGGGGCAGATCGCTTCGTACGAGGATCTTCTGGAATCAGTGGATCGTGATGATGCGCTGTCGCGCAAGCGTATCGAGCAGATGAAGGAAAAGATGGAGGCCCGGCTGGAAGGACTGGCCGCGCGCAAGGACAATCTTCTGCATATCGGTGAGATTGGCATTGACCAGATACTTGTCGATGAGGCGCAACTGTTCCGCAAGCTGTCGTTCGCCACCAACCAGTCCGACCTCAAGGGCGTCGACCCGAACGGTTCGCAGCGGGCCTGGGACCTGTTCGTGAAGTCGCGTTTCATCGCGCAGGACAACCCCGAGCGCGCCCTCGTCCTGGCATCGGGTTCTCCCATCACGAATACACTGGGCGAGATGTATACCGTGCAGCGGTTCATGCAGCCTGCCGCCCTTGAGGAACGCGGCCTGCATGAATTCGATGCATGGGCGGCGAATTTCGGGGAGACCCGCACGGAACTCGAACTGCAGCCCAGCGGCCTTTACAAGCCGGTCACGCGGTTTTCCGAGTTCGTCAATGTCGCCGATCTCATGTCGATGTATCGCAGCTTCGCCGACGTGGTGCTGCCTGATGACCTGCGCCAGTATGTGAAACTGCCCCTGATCCGGGGCGGTCGCCGCGAGATCGTGGTCGCCCCCTCGAATGACAATTTCAAGGCTTACCAGCAGACGCTGGCGCAGCGGATCAGCGCCATCGAGAACCGGACCGGCCGACCGCAAAAAGGCGACGACATCCTTCTGTCGGTGATTACCGATGCGCGGCACGCTGGGATCGACCTGCGTTTCGTGACGCCGGGAATGGAGAGTGACCCGCTCAGCAAGCTCAACATCATGATCGGGAAGGTCTTTGAAATCTGGCAGGCCACCTCGGACACCCGGTATGTCGATCCGGAAACCGGGGCGCCCTATGACCTGCCGGGTGCGGCACAGATGATCTTTTCCGACCTGGGCACGGAAAGCGCGCTCGCAAAACGCGGGTTTTCCGCCTACACCTGGATACGCGACGAACTGATCCGGCTGGGTGTTCCGGCCGAGCAGATCGCGTTCATGCAGCACTATAAAAAATCGGCGGCCAAGCAGCGCCTTTTCGCTGACATGAATTCCGGCCGCAAGCGCATCCTGATCGGCTCGACCGCGACAATGGGAACGGGCGTCAACGCCCAGCAGCGCCTGAAGGCACTGCACCATCTCGATGTGCCCTGGCTGGTCGCTGACATCATCCAGCGCGAGGGCCGGATCGAGAGGCAGGGAAACCAGAACCACGAGATCGAGATTTACGCCTATGCCCAGAAAGGCTCGGTTGATGCCACGAACTGGCAGATGCTGGAGCGCAAGCAGCGCTTCATCTGCCTCGCGATGTCCGGCGACCGCACCATCCGCCGCCTTGAGGACATCGGTGCCGAGGCCAACCAGTTCGCAATGGCGAAGGCATTGGCATCGGGCGATGAGCGCCTCCTGAAGAAAGCAGGTCTGGAGGCGGAACTGGCGCGCCTCGAACGCCTGCATGCAGCCCATTACGATGACCAGTTCAACGTGAAGCGCGCAATCCAGACGGCCCGGCGGCAGATTGTAGCCGCGGATGCGATGATTCCGAAGATCGAAGCGGATATCGCACGGCGTCGGTCGACAAGGGGGGAGGCGTTTGTTCTGGAAACCGCACGCGCGGCTGTCGGTGCACGGGAGAAGGCCGGGGCATATCTCCTGTCGCAGGTGCGTATGGCCGAGCGTAATGGTGAGGGAGGGGAATGGAAACTGGGCCGGATCGGCGGCTTTGACGTGATGTGCGAGGCGCGCGAGATACACAGCGTGCAGGCAAAGAAGCCAAAGGCCGACGTGTCTCTCTATATGGCCCTTGAACAGGGAGATGCGGCCATCCGGCTCGACGATGAGGTCACGCCGTTGGGGCTGGTCTCGCGCATCGAACACCTGTTGCTGACGTTCGAGGCCGTGCTGGAAAATACCATCCGTGAACGTGACGGGACGATCCGCCGCCTGCCGGGCTACGAAGCACGTCTCGGGGCGCCTTTTGCCGAACAGGCGCTGCTGGAGGAAAAGCGCGAGGAACTCGAGGCGCTGGAAGCGGATCTGGCCGCGACCGTGGTCGAGGGAGAAGCAGCGAATGATGACACGGCTCCAGCCGGAGAGGGCGAGGCACAGGCGGCCTGACGGCCGGATTGGAAAAAGCGAAGGAAAGGCGTGGGGGCTGCCAGCAACCGCGTCGGCGCGCAAGGCTCAGGCCGGGCGCGCTGCGCGCGGCCTTGCGCGCCGACGCGGCCCCTGGCCGCCGGAATGATGTCGAAAGACGGAATTCAGGAAAAAAGGACATGACCATGGAACTGCGCGAAGCCGTTGACCCGAAAACCCTGCATGTGAACCCGGATAACCCTCGCAAGGCGGCCGTACCGATTGAGGAAGACCGCAGGCTGGCGCTCAACATCAAATCCGTTGGCCTGATCCATCCCCCGCTCGTGCGTGAAGCGGAAGACGGGACGCTGACGATCATCGCGGGGCATCGCCGCGTGCGGTGCGCCATCATGGCGAAGCAGAAAGCCATCCCGGTTTTCGTGACATCGGCCGATGAGGCACTGGATCCGCTGGTCGCGGCGTCGGAGAACATGGTCCGCCAGGGCATGAGCGAGCCGGATCAGTGGCGCGCGGTGAGCCGGATGCGCGGCGAGCAGAACATGAAGGATAACGCCATCTGCAGGGCGCTGATGATAACGCCCGCCTACCTGAAACGCCTGGACCTGCTGGCGCACCTGCATCCCCCGATCCTTGATGCCATTGAACTGGGCATTGGCCCCGATGGTGCGGACCGCAAGGCGATCGCGAAGGTGCCGCCCGAGGAGCAGGCCCGTGTCTGGGCGGAAATATGGGCGGAGAGCGCGGGCGAGGGCACCGATCCCGCCGAATACCGGATGACGGTGGATGACGGACAATACATGGCCTGGGATGATATGGCCCGGGCGCTTTCGACTGACGAATTCTACGCCCGTGATGCGCGGTTCGACGACGCCACGGCCAGAAAGCATGGCATCATCTGGGAGGAAGACCTTTTCGGGGAGGGCGGGCAGGATAACCGCTATACCTGCGATGCCCGCGCCTACGCGGCCGCCCAGCGTGAAGCGATGGAGGCGG
>NZ_QUWV01000001.1 GCF_003403295.1 Komagataeibacter melaceti
GCCGTTCGAAGCGTCTGATGATTGATGCGACACATCTGAAAGCACGCCGGACAGCAGCCTCTTTGTTTAAAAAGGGGTTTTTCCCCGCCATATCGGACGCACGAAAGGCGGTCTGAACTCAAAACTCCATGCCGTGTGCGATGGTCAGGGCCGACCGGTCCGGCTTCATCTGACTGCGGGACAGGTCAGTGACTTCAAAGGGGCAGATGTTCTCCTGACGGACCTGCCGGAAGGAACAGAAGAGGTCATCGGGGATCGGGGTTATGACAGCAACCGGATCAGACGATATCTTGTCGAACAGAACATTACCGCCTGCATTCCACCAAGGAAGAACCGGAAATCAAAGCCATCTTACAACTGGCACCTGTATAAAAAGCGCCATCTTATCGAAAACATGTTCGCAAAGCTGAAAGACTGGCGACGTGTAGCGACCAGATGCGACCGGTGCGCTCATACATTCATGTCTGCAATCCACATCGCAGCAAGCTTCATCTTCTATCTCAAGGAATGAGTCCTGAGCCTAGATGACCGCCGACCACGGCGGAAGGTCATTCGGCATGGCGTGCCATGCAATTCCGTAGCGGATCACGTAACGCAATCCATTGAACAGTTCGCGCAATGCGTGATGTCGTTGTTCCGCATCCTCGCGCATCAGGACCAGATACAGGACAACCAGAGATCATTCTTCATCTGAGAGAGACGGTTTGCGTGCAGGCGTTATCCCTCATTACTGCATCAATCAGACACGAAAGTACATAACACCCTCTAAGCTATCAGGCGCTCAATGTTGTAACATAGCATGGAAGGAGATGAATCTTCCCTAAACCTTAAAATGCGCGATCTTCAATCCGTCCGGGCATTGAGTAGGCGTGGCCGAGTAGTTAAACTGAAGGACTGAACAATTATTTTATCATTCCGGAGCCACACTAGACATGAGCGAGACTGTGACCGGCGGCGCACCCGCCTCCCCAGCGGGGGAAGCAGGCAAGGAGACAGGAGCCGCCGGGGTCGAAGCATCTCGTAAGGGGACCGCCGGAAAATCAAAGTTAAAGCTGATTGTCGTGGGCCTGGCGGCCCTGATCCTTCTCATTAGCGGCATCACCTTTGTCGAGAAGGACAAGCTGTTCAAGACCGCGGGGGAAAAAGCCGATGCAGTCTTGCATCCGCCCGTTCTGGTGGGGATTCCGACGATCGTTTCCAATCTCGATAGCGGAGACGGGCATCCTGTCTATGTCAAGATCACAGCCAAGGTCGAGATTGCCGGTGCAACCGATGAGGCCTCGCTCCAGAGCACCATTCCCGAGATTCAGGATGTGTTCCAGACATATCTGCATGAAACGCGCCCCCAGGATATTCGTGGCAACGGGATATACAGGTTGCGTGAGGCCATTATCCGCCGCCTGAGGACGGATCTGGCACCCCTGCAGGTGACGAACGTGTATTTCGTCGAGTTGCTCGTCCAGTAGCCTTAAAGGCTGCCGGAACACCTACAAAAGTACTGAAGTTGGGAATTCGTGGTGACAGACGACATGCAGGATGCAGACGACACGCCAAAGGGTGCCGAACAGCACGAAACAGTCGCTGGCGATCAGCATGATGTGCCGCATGAAGACATCGCCATGCATCACCCTGCGGCCGATGCCCTTTCGGATGCGTCCGAGCATGACATGCTTGGCGGGCATGTACTGGACCAGTCCGAAATTGACAGTCTTCTGGGCAATACATTTGGTGCGGCACCTCCCCGCGAAGCAAATGGCATGGAGCAGGTCATCAAGGCCGGCTTCGTGGCGTATGAACGCCTGCCCATGCTGGAGATCGTGTTCGACCGGCTGGTCAGGATCATGTCGTCCACGCTGCGCAGCTTTACGAATGACAACGTTGAAATCACGATGGAGAGCATCCAGTCGATGCGCTTCGGTGATTATATGAATGCCGTGCCATCATCTTCCATGTTCGCGGTATTCAAGGCCGTGCAATGGGAGAATTATGGCCTGATCGTGGTTGATTCCTCCCTGTCCTATTCAATCATAGATATCCTGATGGGGGGGCCGCGCGGGACCGGGCATGCGGGGGTTGAGGCCCGTCCCCATACAGCCATCGAAAGGGCGCTGATCGAGAAGCTTATCACCCTTACACTCAATGACCTTTCGACCGCGTTCAGCCCCGTATGCGCAATTGATCTGACGTTCGAACGCCTCGAAATCAGCGCGCGTTTTGCCGCGATTGCCCGGGCTTCGAATGCAGTGGTGATGACCAGGCTGCATATCGATATGGAAGACCGCAGCGGGAATATGGATCTCATCATTCCCTATGCGACCCTTGAACCCGTGCGCGACCAGTTGTCCCAGCAGTTCATGGGCGAAAGGTTCGGGCGGGATTCAATCTGGGAAGATCATCTCATATCCGAAATTCTTGAAACCGATGCGCAGGTTTCCGCCGTGTTCGAGGAAAAGGTCATTCCCCTGTCGGAAGTTCTGAGCCTCCATCCCGGCAAGCAGATAACCTTTCCCCACCTGAGTGGGACCCCCATCCATGTCAGGCTCCAGTGTGGCCAGACACCTTTATTTGAGGGAAGGTTGGGAAAACTGCATGGTAAGGCAGCCGTAAAAATCGAAAGAAGGCTGGTGCCGGCTGAAAGTACCCATCCGAAAAAGGCACCGGCTCCGGCTCCGGCTTCCGCTCCTGCCTCGCCCGATGCTGCGGCCAGCAAGGCTTAAGATCACGTCCCCTTTCTCCCCGGCCTGTGGTATCGTAACCTCAGCAAGACTGGAGCCCCGCTAGTGCTGACACAGATCCAGATGATCATTGAGGTCGTTCTGTCGTTCTTCCTGTTTCTGGGAATAATATACAGCTTCTACCTCGGTCGGGTTCTGTCGAACCTGAGGCGTGACCGCACCAGCCTTCTGGAGCTTGTCCAGAAGCTGGAAAGCAGCGTGCGGAGTGCTGAAGACGGGGTTGAAAAGCTCCGTGTTGCCGGTGAGGTCAGTGGCCGTCCGTTGAGCAAGATGATCGAGCAGGCCAAGATCACGGGGACGGAACTCAACAGCATGGCCGATCAGGCGGATACGACGGCCGATCGCCTTCAGGTGCTGATTACTCAGATCATCTCTCAGGAAAAGCAGCTCAAGACCCTGATCGAGCAGGCTGAGGAAGTCCGTCTGGAGATGATAGAAAAGGCTGCCAGCCTGGGATATGTGGCTGGCAAGATTGAAGAAAACCCGGAAGCTACCCTGCAGGACAGGGCGGAGCAGACTGCTGGCTCCACTTCCCGCCCCGAGGCGCATTTCCCGGATGGCGTCGAAGCCGACAATGGTGTCTCAAAGGGCAACACGCCCGCAGCCCCGGTGCCTCAGGATGATCCGAACCGGAAGACCATGTTCGCGGATACAATAAACGTTCCCGCCCCGGCCTCGGTCACACGCACCCGGCCCTATATGAGGGCACTGGGTAAAACCTTTCTTGCAGACCCGGCCGATCTGGTGACTGTCTGGTCCGATCAGGGCAGATAAGCCGCGGCAAACCGGCACTCCCCGCAATATAGATATAATTACTGGCGCGACGGTGTAAGCGGGCCCTGTGCGGGTTGCTGCTGGACGGATGCCGAGTAAGACACCGTTCCGGTCTCGCTGCCCGGATCAGCTTTGCCATCGGTGACGGCTGAAACCCGGATGGGACGGAAACTGCGCACACCGGCCAGGAACTGCGAGACAAGGTTTACCCGTTCCGGCGTCATGGACCCCATGATGGCGGATATCTTGCGCGGGTTCATCTGGTTGGCGATGGAAACCAGAACATGAATATCCATGATATTGAAGACCGCAGCCGCCTCCTTGGGCGGCATGTCTTCGTATATCTTCACCAGCCTGTCAGTGTCAGCCAGCATGTTTTCCCGATGAGCTGCCTGCTTTTCGGCAAGTAGCGCCATGGAAGTATCCAGATCGTGCATCTTTTCATTGAGCGCGGTCTTGGCGGCATCCAGAACATGCTTCTGTTCTGCCATGTCCTTCTGTTCGCTAGCAATGTCGGACTGACGGGCTAGGATATCCTTGACGAGATCCGCTTCAGCCTTGCTGACTTCCGGGTCGAAATCTCCCCCGGCCTTGGAGGCCGCTGACTGCATGCTGGCGCAGGCCAGACCCTTGCGGCAGTCTCCATCCGTCATGCCCTGTTTCGGACCCGGGGAGTTCTGCTTGGCCTGTGCATCGCCATTACTGGCGTCATCGGACTGGAGGAGGGGTATCCAGCCTTCAATCGCGTTCCTGTCTGCCTTGGTGCTGACATGCTGCGGCGGGAGGATGGAAGTGGTATCGGCAGGCGCACCATTTTCTGCTCCCTCTTCCGCCTGCGCTTCGTTCTGCGCGGGCTGGGGGGCAGGCTGTGTATCGCCGCCATCCTTCAGGTGTCCGGCCAGGGCATGCATGTTCATTGCCAGCAGCAGTGTCATCAGGCTGGACGAAATATGTACAAGTTTCCCGAATGACAGACGGGGTATGAGCATTACAGTCTGGTCCACTTGCGGTTTTCTGGTGGTCGCCACAAGCAATGTCTCCGGGAGAAACCGGAGACATGTATAGTCATATGAACCAAATGCGGGCCATCAGGCAGTGCCTTGCTGGTGCTGGTCCACGCTGCTTGTACCCTCTGGCTTATTCCGGTTACTCCGGATCCTGACCCGGATCCACGAGAACCACATGGCCATCCGCGGTTGCGGCAGAGTGCAGGGCTTCGTCCATGTTGTCCCAGTCCGTTACGGGGGGCTGGGGAGCCTTGCCTTCATCCACGGACTGGTACGGGACCGTATTCGTGGAATTTTCAGGCGCCACCGTGGTGTTCGCAGCGGGTGCAGGCTGCGCATCGGGAGCAGGGGCTGCGGCGGGCTGGGGCGCCACCTTGCTGGCACCCTGCGCTTTTGCCGGGGCGGAACTGGACGTTACGAGCCTGATTTCCCCGGTCAGTTCGGCATCCTTGTGAATGCCACAGCCGGTATGACCTTCCAGCACGACGGTGCAGTTCTCCACCTTCGCGGTTGCGCTGGCGTAAAACCGCTTTGTCCGGATCACGGCCTCTTCCACCCGCCCGCGAATGATGACCTCATCGGCCAGCAGTTCGCCGGAGACGATGCCGGATTCAAGAATATCGACCGTCGGGGCACGCAGGCGGGCATTGCGTACGGAACCACCTACGATGATGGGGGTGTCCGTCTCGCACTCCAGGTTGGCGACATTCAGCCCCTGGGCGAGTATGGTCTGGGTTGGCTCAGACGCCTTGCCGAACACGTTATCACCGTCGTTCATACCGTTTTCCTTAGGACTTTCCTGCCTGACCATGCCCGCACGCCCATTCCTGACGGTCTGGCTCCATTCATAACCTGCGTTCGGGCCGCCTTTATACCAGACGCCTTGTGCCGGTTACTCATGTGACCTGAAAGTTCAGGCGCCGCACAGAGTGTTGATGATGTGAAGTAGCTGTTCGTGTCAAGCCATGCAATAAATTTGATCCCTGCAGGGGAACCTTTTTCTGTCTGGTGTACACTAATGGCCTCAGTAGAAGGACATGGTCCGGGCTTGCGTGGATGTCACGGCTGGGCCGTAATACGCTGGCGGGACCGTGGCGCGGAACAGCAGAACAAAGTCGTAACACTGTGTAACGATGCCACGGTTAAAATATAGTTAATCAATCCGGTCCTTCCCCGGGTTGCTTTTTGCCGCGGACGGTCCTTTTCTGCCTTACCTTATGGTGCAGGCATCGTTATCATGCACCCTGATTACTCCCATGTTGCGCTGGCGGGTATGATTGACGCAGTGGCAAGGCGAGATGCAGGGGTATCGAATGGTTAAAGCGCCGGAGGATTTTTTGGCTTCCTGTTCTCGTGACGTAATAAAGTAGCGCTTTCCCTTATGCAGAATATATTGGCGAGCCTGAAAGGCCTCGGGCGCACGCGACTGATCGCGCTGGGGGTTGCCGCGGCGGTTCTTCTTTCGACACTCGGGTTCCTTGTCTTCCGTAGCGGCGGTCAGTCCATGTCGCTGCTTTACAGTGATATCGACCTTAGCGAAGCCGCCGAGATGGTCGATGAACTGGGAAAGGCCCATATCGCCTCCACAACCAGTCCCGATGGAACAAGCCTGTATGTTCCTCATGACAAGGTGGCCAGCGCAAGGCTGCTCCTTGCAAAAGAGGGACTGCCCAGCGGGGGGCGATCGGTTACGAACTGTTTGACAAGAGCGGCACGCTCACCAGCACGCAGTTTGAGCAGACGATCAACGAGACCCGGGCGATGGAGGGGGAGCTTGAACGCTCCATCCGCCTTCTGCACGGGGTGCGTAACGTCAGGGTCCATCTTGTCCTGCCGCATCGTGATCTTTTCTCGACCCAGACCAGTCCGTCACAGGCCAGTGTCGTCCTTGACATAGGCCGGACCGGCCGTTTCAGCCCCGATGGCATCCAGGCCATCCAGAACCTGGTGGCCGCTGCCGTTCCGGGCCTGCGCCCGCAGAGCATCTCCATCGTTGATACGCGTGGCGATGTTCTGGCCCGCCCCGGCGACCCGGACAGTGCGACGGGACAGGAAACCTCGCTTGAAAAGCTCCGCCATGCCGAAGAACAGCGGCTGGCCCAGGCCGTGGAAGACATGCTGACCCCCACCCTGGGGGCGGGCCATGTGCGTGCGCGTGCGGCAGTCACCATGGATACGGATGAAATCCGTGAAACGGATGAGAGCTACGACCCCAACCAGCAGGTGCTCCGCTCCCAGCAGACCAGTTCGGACAAGACCGTCAATACCGAGGCGAACCCGAACACGACGGTGGGGAACAACCTGCCCAATGCCAACGCCAATCAGGATAACAGGACCGGATCGACCGGAGATCGGGAAGACGAGACCAACAACTACGAGATTGGCAAGCGCGTCCGTGTCATAAGCCAGACACGCCCGCGCGTGGCCCGCATCAGTCTTGCGGTCATGGTCGATGGTTCATTCACGAAGGCCAAGGATGGCAAGGAAGTCTGGCAGCCGTTCGATAATGCCAAGATCGGCCAGATCACGACGCTTGCAAAAACGGCGATCGGTTACGACAAGGCCCGCGGGGACGAGGTCAATGTCGTCTCGATGCCGTTCATGCCGGATGCCGAAGGCGCATTCCCGGCACAGGCCAGCAATCTGTGGAACCGTGATACCCTTATCTATATCGCGGAATGGGTCATACCCCTTCTTCTGGCGCTGGGTGCCATCTACATCGCCATCCGGCCCATGCTGCGCCGTGGCGGGATTGGCGGGGTCGCCCTTGCCGGTGGCCATGTTCGTGAGGGGGCGGCGGATGCTGCCCGCATAGAAGGTGGTGATGGCGCACTGAGCAGCGCCGTGCTCTCTGATGATGGCACGATCAGTGTTGATGGTGTCGATGGGAAAATGCGTGCGGAAGCGATCACGAAGGTTGCTGACCGTATCGAGGCCAGCCCCGAGGAGAGTGTTCTTATCATCCGGAACTGGCTGGCCGCGCCAGAACCGCCGAAGGGAAGCTAGACATGGCAGAACCCGCTGTAACCCCGCTTGCCGATGCCGCTCCCCCTCCCTCTGTCACCGTTCACCTGAGCGGACGGCAGAAGGCCGCCATCCTCATGCTGGCCGTCGGGCGCGACAGGTCGGCAAAGCTGCTCAAACAGCTGCATGAGGACGAGATCCGCGATATTTCCGTTACCATGGCGGGGCTTGGCCTTGTCCGGGCCGATATTGTGGAAGCCGTCTGCCACGAGTTTACGCGCAACTTTGAATCGTCCGATGGTCTTGTCGGCACTTACGAGACCACGGAAGAAATGCTGCGCAAGGCCCTGCCGGAAGAGCAGGTGGAAAAGATCATGGACGAGATCCGTGGTCCGGCCGGCAGGACGATGTGGGACAAGCTGGGCAATGTGCAGGAGACGGTACTCGCCAATTATCTGCGCAACGAATATCCGCAGACGGCCGCCGTTATCCTGAGCAGGCTCCAGCCCGCGCATGCTGCGCGCATTTTCGCGCTGCTGCCGGAAGACTACGCCACGGATGTGATGATGCGTGTCCTGCATATGGAAACGGTGCAGAGGGAAGTGCTGGACAGCGTGGAAGCCACGCTGCGCTCCGAATTCATTTCCTCGCTCGGCCGCTCGTCCAAGCGCAACAGCTACGAACTGCTGGCTGAAGTCTTCAATAACTTTGACCGCAAGACCGAGACGCGCCTGATGGCGTCCATGGACAAGCGCAATCATGAGGATATGGAAAAGGTGAAGGCGCTCATGTTCACCTTCGAGGACATCAAGCGTCTGCCCCATGTCTCCCTCATGCGGATTGTCAATGAGGTCAACCGCGAGAAACTGCCGCTGGCACTGAAGGGCGCTTCGGAAACGGTCAGGAAGATGTTCCTCCAGTGCATGTCGAAACGTGCGGGGAACATCCTTCTGGAAGAAATCGAGGCACTGGGCCCGGTCCGCGTCAAGGATGCCGACGCCGCCCAGACGGAAATCGTCGCCACCATCAAGAACATGGCGAATGCGGGCGAAATCGACCTTGCCGAAAACGGCGGCAATGATGAGATCATCCCGTGACCGGCAGACCGGTTTCCTCCCCTGCGTCACCGACGCAGGCCACGACGGACAAGGCGGCGGACAAGACATCTGCCACCCGGGCGGGTACGCCGCTTGGGGAACTGGCGGATATCGAGGATTTCGGTATCGTCCCCATGACGGTGGCGGACAGCCTCGCCGCAAAGGCCGAGGCGGAGCCGGAACCGCCCGAGCCTGATCCGAACCTTGTCACCATGACGCGTGAGGAAGCCGATGCCGCCCGTGCGGCCGCATTTCAGGCCGGGTTTGAAAAAGGGAAACAGGACCGCGAGCAGGCGCTTCAGGAGCATTATGCCAACTGCCTGTCTTCCCTTACAGACGTATTCAAGGCAGAGAATGAGCGTCGGAACCAGATCATGATGGGGGCGGCGAAAGCCTTTCTCATGACGGTTGTGGACATCGTGCGGAACCTTACGGCGCTGGACGGGTCCATCGTGGCCGGCATGCAGCGGGACCTGATCCTTGATGCGGTTGCGTTCGTCAAGGAATGTGACGGGCCGGTCAGGGTCCGGTGCAGTGCGGTCGATGCGCAACGCCTGGCGACCCTCCTGCGGGGCAACCCTGCCGTCAAGATAGAGGCGGTGCAGGGTTCCGCAGAGGATACGATACGTATTACATCAGCAGCGAACACCATCGTCATTGACCCCGGACAGTGGCGTAAAGCTGTTGCGGAGAAAATTGTTGCCGCCGTTACAGCCCTCGCGGAGCAGCGGGGGGGGCGGAACGTGCAGAAAGCATAGACCAGGCGGAGAGAACCATGAGCACAGGCAACGCGGATATCGGACTTGAAGATTTCACTTCCACTCCTTCGGACGCCCCGCCCGCAGCGGACGCGGCAGAGGCGAAGGACCAGACTGGCCCCGCCCAGATGGAGGCGGTCTATGATATTCCGGTAAAGATCACGGCTGTCATCGGCACGGCGACCATGCCGGTCAGCCAGCTGCTCAGGCTCGGGCGCGGCGCGGTCGTGGAACTGGACAAGAAACTGGGGGAAGCGGTCGATATCTATGCGAACAACCGGCTGATTGCCCGTGGTGAGGTTGTTGTCGTGGACGATAACCATATTGGTGTCACGATGACGGAAATCCTGTCGTCCTCGCCCACAACGGGCTAGGCATGGACGCCATCCCCCCGACAGGTGTTCCGGCCGGCCACGCCCATTCCCTCACATACGGGATGGGAACGTTCGGCCCGGCATGGGTGACGTGGATTACGTCATTTGCAATCGTCATCGTGCTCATCCTGTTGAGCCGCTACGTCCTGCAGTTTCTTGAACCCTACCTGTCGCGGCGGCGCCAGACGCGCCATCTTGCCATAGTCGAGAGCTTGGCGCTGGATCAGCGCCGCCGGATCAGCATCATAAAATGCGGTGAGAAAAAGGGGCTGATCCTGACCGGGGGAGGCAATGACGTGTTTCTGGGCTGGATAGAGTGCGCGGACGCCACGCCGCCAACCACTTCCTTTGAAAATCCAGCAAAGTGATACGCATAGTGGAGCTAACGCGTTGACATATCCGTCTCTTACGGGAAGAGCCGCCAGAGCATGGGGCCTGTTTGCATGCGTCATGGGCGTTATCGCTCTGGCGGCCATGCCAACGCTTGCACATGCGCAGTCCCTGACGGTTGACCTGGGCAAGGGGACGGGGGACGCAGGCACGACCAGCCGCCTGATCCAGCTGACGGCCCTTATTACAATTCTTTCGCTGGCGCCCAGCCTGCTGGTCATGGTGACGGCGTTTACGCGGATCATCGTCGTCCTGTCCCTGTTGCGGGGGGCGATCGGGGCGCAGGGTACACCGCCCAATACGGTACTGATCGGACTGGGGCTGTTCCTGACGTTTTTTGTCATGCAGCCCGTGCTTCAACAGTCATGGGATCAGGGGATTGCCCCCATGATGGATGGCCGGGTGAGTGAAATGGAGGGGCTGGCGGCAGCGGCCGAGCCTTTCCGGGGGTTCATGCTGGCGAATGCCCGGCCTGCCGATCTGACGACATTCCTGCATCTGGCAAATGTCGCGCCCCCCACCACACCGGCGGCCATGCCGTGGCGGGTGCTGATCCCGGCGTTCATGATTGGTGAGCTGAGCCGGGGCTTCGAAATGGGCTTCCTGCTCTATCTGCCCTTTCTTGTCATCGACATCGTGACATCAAGCGTGCTCATGAGCCTGGGCATGATGATGCTGCCCCCGGCCACAATTTCGTTGCCGTTCAAGCTGATTTTCTTCGTCATGGTTGACGGATGGCAGATGGTGGCAGGGGGGCTGGTCAGAAGCTTCGGGGGATGAAACCTTCCATGACACATGGGTAGGGGTTCATCCTGAGCCACAGATCAGACTATCCCGGCATGACTGAGGCCATGCCGGGCTGAGGTTCTTGTATTTCGGACTGGTGGCTTCTGTTCCGGATCAGAACGGAAGGACGCTATCAAGCACCTGCTGCCCATATCGCGGCGTCTGGATCTTGGTCAACTGGCCACGACCACCGTACGATATTCTGGCCTCGGCAATCCTGTCGTGGGTGACGGTATTGTCTTCCAGAATATCCTGGGGCCTGACCACACCGCTGACCATGAGCTGGCGGAGTTCGCCATTGATGCGGACTTCCTGACGGGCGACAACGACAAAGTTGCCGTTGGGCAGTACCTGGGTAATCGTCCCGGCCAGGGTAAGGGTGACGGTTTCGTTCCTGCGGATCGAGCCTGCAGCAAGATTGGCGCTGGCGCTGCTTGTGCTCAGGGCATCCGAGTTGGTGAGATGCGATACACCCTTGCCCTTGAAGCCAAACAGGCTGGGAATACCGAAATCTTCCGATCCGCTGCCGCTGGCGGATGTATCATCCGTCAGGGCGGCGTTATCGGCAATCTCGACCTTGATGGTCAGCAGGTCACCGGCCTGCGATGCCCGCTGGTCCTTGAAGAAGGCGCGGCTTCCGGGCCGCCACAGGCTTCCCACCTCGGTTGGCGGGGCCTGAAGGGGGGGCATGGGCATGGTTACGGGCCGGTAGTCAGGCGCCTGCGTCGGGTCCGATGTTCTGGTCATGCGGGGCGGATGGCCCATCTCGCTGACCTCGGACAGGCCGGAACATCCGGACAGGAACAGCAACCCGGTCATTATGGCGCCAGACAGGCGGCGTGTGGTCAAAGGAACTCTCCAGGACATTGGCGATTACCGAAGCGACAGGTTTGCCCGCGTATTCGTGCGGTTGGATGTGGCCAGACGTCGTAGCATGTTCGGGTCGGACGGAACCGCGCCAGACCCGGTTTCAACCTCGATCTGCGAAGGACCGGTCACCCGTCCGGTCACAATCATGTTGCTGGCCATGTTAAGGGCGCGCAGGTACTGGCCGGCGCCGCCATCTTCCAGTGCCTTCCCGGTCGCCGTCAGCCGAATTCCGGGCACGATGTAAACGATCAGGATGGGATCGCCCTTGTGCATGAGTATGGTCCGGTGCAGGTCCCGGTCCATCACGGGTTCCCCGGCGGCGACATCATGCACGAGCGTCATGCCGTCAACTTCGGTTTCATCGGTAAATACCCGGCCCGATGTATGCTCGGTGCTGGTTTCCCCGATACGCACATCCTGAGATGAGATCGTGGCACCTGCGGCAAGGGGATGCGTGAAGACAAGCGTGGTCTGGGAGGCATGCACAGTCCCGATCAGCAGGAATGAATCCTGCGTGACATCCCCGATAGGGTGGGTACGGTAAACCGTGGCGGAAAACCGCCCTGATTTCTGGTCCCAGTCAATATCCGTCAGGATGACCGGCTTCTGGTCATCCGGGGCGACAATCATGGGGTGGAAGTCAACAAGATCAACGGAAACAGGGCCGTTCCCAACGTCAGGCACGCTTTTCCTGATCAGGTTGACAAAGAAATCCTGATCGAGCACCCGGCCGGAGCGGGTGATTGTCGCGAGGGCCGAGGGTGACTGGTCAAGCCAGTCAACGCCGTACTGGTCGGCAATGGCGATCAGCTGCCGCCCCCCTACATGGATGCTGCCACCGGGGGCGGGGGCGGGGCCGATTACCTGGTCCTGCCCGGGGTCCAGATCAGCGAACAGGTCCGACAGCCTTACGTTATCGCTGGTGATGACTGTCGTGTTGCGCAGCGTTGCCGCCGAAACGTCCGGAATATGAAAAGTCACGATGCCTGCGGCGACCGCTAGGGCGATTGCTGCTCGCAAATGCATGTTATTTCAGGTTTGTCAGCGTCTGAAGCATCTCATCGGAAGCGGTGATGACCTTGCTGTTCATTTCATACGCGCGCTGGGCGGTGATCAGGTCCGTGATTTCGGTCACGACGTTGACGTTCGATTCCTCGACAAAGCCCTGACGGATGGACCCGAAGCCCGTGCTCTGCGGGGTGCCGGTGATCGGGTCACCGGATGAGGTCGTGGCCTCGAACAGGTTCTGACCCATTGCGGCCAGACCGTTTTCATTCTGGAAGGTAATGAGCTGGATCTGGCCGGCAACCTGCGCCGTGGTCGTGCCCGACACGGTGTACTGAACCTGCCCGGTCTGGTCCACGGTGATGTTTTCGGCGTTGTTCGGCAGGGAAATATCCGGGCTGAGGGGATAACCGTCAGCCGTGACGATGGTGCCGTCATCGGAAAGGGAGAAGGTGCCGTCACGGGTATAGGCATATTCGCCCGAAGGCAGCGTCACGCGGAAATATCCGCGCCCTTCGATCGCCAGATCGAGGGCGTTGCTGGTCTGCTCCAGCGTGCCCTGTTCGTTGATCCGGTAGATCCCCGCGGTGCGGACACCAAGGCCGACCTGCGCGCCTGCGGGCACAAGGTCACCCGTATCGGAACTCATGGTGCCGACGCGGCGGAGATCCTGATAGATGAGATCCTGGAATTCAGCCCGGCGGCGCTTGTAGCCCGTGGTCGTCATGTTGGCGATATTGTGGGAAATCGTCTCAACATTCGTTGTCTGGGCCTGCATGCCCGTGCCAGCGATATCAAGGGAACGCATCATAGGATGACGGGCCTCCGGGGTGTGGTGCACTTTTCATGGCCATCCATCACACTCGCCGGGATGGAATGACATACTACATATGATATATCTGCCGGATCACATCCGCGCCATGCATACTTGAGACACAGGTAAAACCACGTTACGATCATGGCAAGGGATTTTCTGAAAAGATGAAGGCCAGATCTGTCGTGGGTGGAATATGCGTGCCCGCGTGGAGCCTTGCTGTCGGGATGCCGATTCACTATAATCGGCCTGTTCACCGGACTTTGATGCAGGCAGCCGTTGCGGGGTGCCGGGCCATGCCGGTGGGGGTTCTGATCAGCCGCGCGTCAGGAACGCGCGCATAGCTGGAGACGGGCATTTGGAGAATACGACATATATCGCCCTGTCGCGTATTGATACGCTGACACGTGCCCTTGATGTGGCTGCGGACAACCTCGCCAACGCCAATACCGACGGCTTCAAAGCGACAAAGCAGCTATTCTCCCAGTATCTTGTCCACCAGAAGGGCAATGAGCCGTCCGGTGGCCGGGACGAGGCGTTCACGCAGGATCTCGCCACCTATCAGGATCATATACAGGGCGCGCTGCGGCAGACGAGGAACCCGACGGACTTCGCCATCAATGGTGAAGGCTATTTCTCGGTGCGCACGTCGCAGGGTGTCCGGCTGACCCGTAACGGTCAGTTTCACCGCCGCGTGGATGGAACGATTGTCGATGGCGCGGGGAATCCCCTCCTTGACCGGCAGGGGCAGAACATCGTTGTCGCGCAGCAGGATGAGGTCGTATCGGTTGCCGCGGATGGGACGATGTCAACCGAAGACGGGCGAATCGCGAATATCGGCATCGTGACCGTGGACAACCTGAACACCCTGCAGCCGGAAGGGGCCTATCTGCTCAAGCCCACGACCCGCACCCATGCCGTCGCCCAGACGGAAATACGGCAGGGCATGCTTGAGTCCAGCAATGTGAATTCCATTAACGAGACCACGCACATGGTCGAGATCCAGCGGGATTACGACCTGAATTTCCAGCTTGTACAGACTGAATCCACCCGCTTCATGAACGCGATCGACAAGATCACGACCGAACCGAGTTCCTGACACGCTACGTAATCCATTTCAGAACATGTCGATGTATTGAGGGGGAGACCTGTCCTTACCCGCTTTCCGAAATGCTGCCAGAATGCGATAGGTCTTGTAATCACCATTAACGCCCGGCATACATTGTTCTGGTTACATGGGAATACATGGCCGTGACCGGCGTGCGGGGAATGACATGGATCTGGGATCATCGCTATCAATAGCCAATAGCGGACTGAGCGCGATTGATTATGAGCTGGCCGTAACGTCCCAGAACGTCTCGAATTCGGGGACGTCGGGATATGTCAGCGAAACGGCCAATGTATCCTCGGCCGTAGCCGGGGGCAGGGGGACGGGCGTTCATGTCGCGGCGACGACACTGAACGTGAACAACGCCCTGCAGAAGGCACTGTATAACCAGAATGCCCAGGTTGCGTCCTATACCGCGACCAGCAATTCACTGGCGGCGGTATCGGCCCTGCAGGGGTCGACATCGGCTGATTCGGGCAGCACGGATACACTTTCCGACCTGCTTGGCAACGTACAGAGCGCCCTGACATCACTGACCTCGACCCCGCTGGACAGCTCCGCGCAGTCGAGCGTCATTTCCAGCGCGCAGTCCCTGACCTCGTCCATCAATACCCTTTCCTCGACCTATACGCAGCAGCGCCAGACGGCCGAGGATGATGTGGTCTCGACAGTATCGAGCATCAATTCTGACCTCACGAACATCGGCGCGCTGTCCAAGCAGATCATGAGCCTCAAGGCGACCGGCGCGGATACGGCCGACCTTGAGAACCAGCGGCTGGGGATCATGACCGACCTGTCATCCGAACTGTCGGTGACATTCTCCGAAACGTCGAATGGTGACGTGGTCGTCCGCACCGCCGACGGGACCGAACTCCCGACACGGCCGGACCAGATGGGCAAGGATGACACCAGCGTCACCCTCCCTACCTCGACATGGCCGCTGTCCACGACCGACGTGTCTGTTACGTCGGCAATGTATTACAGTTCCGGGGATTCTTCGTCGCAGATCCCCGGGATCACGCTGGACGGCAAGGATATCACCTCGCACCTGACCGGTGGCACGCTTGGGGCCAACATCACCCTGCGTGACCAGA
Organism: Komagataeibacter melaceti; assembly: GCF_003403295.1. GTDB lineage: Bacteria > Pseudomonadota > Alphaproteobacteria > Acetobacterales > Acetobacteraceae > Komagataeibacter > Komagataeibacter melaceti. The sequence continues at coordinate 15,777 of NZ_QUWV01000001.1, forward strand.
CCTATCCGCAGATGCAGGCGCAGCTTGACTCATTCTCATATACGCTGGCTACGCGGTTCAACAGCGCCGGGCTTGCCCTGTTCACGGATGGGACCGGTTCCGTGCCGTCATCCGATAAGACGCAGGAAACGCCGGCCGGTATCGTGGGGCTGGCCTCAACGCTGAGCGTCAATTCGACATATGTGAGCAGCCCATCATCCCTGACGACCAGTGGCACGACGCAGGGTGATGTCACAGCCATTACCGCAGTTCTGAAGGATGGATTCGGAACGAGCGGTGATGATGTGGATGATTCCCTTGAGGCACCGTCTGTCGATCTGGGTCCGACAGGTTCGCTGTCCACCGGATATTCGGGCACGCAGGGTCTGGTGGCCTTGGCCACGTCCCTGACATCCAACCAGGCTTCGACCATTGCGCAGGCCAGTGATGGCCTGACCTCCTCCACTTCGGTCCAGACAACGTTGCAGACCAGTGTCTCCAATGTTTCCGGCGTGAATGTGGATGACGAAATGTCCAAGATTGTTTCACTGCAAAACGCGTATACCGCCAATGCCAAGGTCGTGTCGGCTGTACAGTCCATGTTCAGCGCACTGCTTGAAGCGATCGACTAGGCGGGCAGGGGGAGACGGTTATGAGTACTTCTATCGGTCAGTATGGTGATGCCGGCGCGTCTCTGATTCTCGCTGCCGGCATCAAGAATATGGCGCAGACCCAGGAAACCCTTTCATGGGAGACTTCGGCGGGGACCCTGTCGGAAACCTATGCCGGGTTGGGTTCGAACCGCACGTCAGCCCTCGACATCACGCCCCAGATCACACAGGTCGAGGCGTGGCAGACCAATGTTTCCAGCGCCCAGAGCAGCCTGACCATCTCGGCCAGTGCGGTGCAGCAGATCGTATCGCTGGCGCAGACCCTGGATTCAAACATCCTGAGCATCTCCGGCACGACCCAGAGCAGTTCGGTCTCGACCGTCGCGACAGAGGCCAAGACCGCGCTGACGGATCTGGCATCCACCCTCAATACCTCTGATGGTACGGGCTACGTCTTTGCCGGGCAGGATACGAATGTGCCGCCGGTGAAGGATACGTCCTCGATTTCAAGTGGCACCCTGGCGACGGAAATTGCCAGCATTGTCAGCACGCTCAGCACGGCAGGCGCATCGTCTGTCATGCAGAGTGCTACGGATGCGGCATCGGATAACACGTCGAGCGTTTCCGTGTTTTCATCCAACCTGTCGGTCAGTGCCACGGATGCGAGCAAACTGCAGAAATCTGTCCTGACAGGCAGCAACACGACGGCCGACCTCGGGATTGTGGCAACGCAGGCAACGGGTGGAACATCATCCACATCGACCTCCCCCACGACCGGCTCCCCTATCCGCGACCTGATGCGCGATATGATGGTGGTCTCTTCCATGTCTGGAATGGACAGTTCCACAACAGGGTATGCCGATCTGGTCAGCCAGCTCCATTCGTCCCTGCAGAGCACGATTTCCGAGCTGACGAATACGGAATCTTCAATCGGTGTCACGCAGGATAGCCTGACTTCCCGGAGCACCATGCTGTCCAGCATGAAAAGCATGCTGGAAACGCAGCTTTCAACCGCCAGGGATGCGGATATTGCCGCGGTTGCAACGCAGACATCCGCGCTCAATACCAGATTGCAGGCGTCCTATACCCTTGTTTCGGACATGAAAAACATGTCGCTCGCGAATTACATCTGATTGTTACGGGGTATTTGAACTGTTCCATCCAGATAACGGGATGGAACAGTATCTATAAATAATTGACATTTCTGCCGCATGAATGTGTCGCGGCTGGTTGATGGTGGGTACTTACCAGTACCCACCAATCACATGGCGCGGCTGGTTCCCGCCCGGATCAGCATTGGACGACCATGCGCTCCAGTCCCACAGGGCGGTATCGCGCCTGTTTTCAGCGGCCATCGAGCGCAAATCCAGTAGGAACTGAGCGGACTTCTTGCCTTTCTGATTGGATGATTCAATCAGTCCGGTCAGCGTCCGGTAAGCGGTTTCGGACCCCATATAAACACAACCGCACCCGATCGGATCGGCATAGAGATAGATAAGCCCGGTGGGTGAGGGACGATATGTCACCTGTCCCGGTGGCAGCGTGTTCATCATGGCGTAGCGCGCCGTTGTATCCGCTGCATGGGCGATAAAGCCCGCCTGTGACAGTGTCATTCCCTCATCCAGATAAGGCTTGGCGGGGGCCCCACATCCAGCCAGGCCGGCGCTGAACAGCACTGCCATAGTGGCCATGACATAACGGCGCGGTTTCATGATCGTCTTATCGGGGCGATTTTCGGGGTGGATCGGGCTGTTGTGCATATAGGGAATGGGCCTTGATCTGAACGGCGGATCGCAGTCAGGAAACAGGCATCTGTTCCCGGAACATGGCCAGACAGGATACGGGAGTGGAGAGTGAATAAAAAGTCCCGTTTGGGACTGCCTACCAAAACCGGCTCCCCACTAACCGGCTGATTGCCGGGGTAGGTACGGCCCCATGTTCCCATGGCGCCGACGATATGTTAGGAAAGAAATTTGTGTGCCGGTTTTTGCCAGAAACGCTGGGTAATGCGTGGCGGACCACGAATGAAGGATTGAACTGATGAGCATCAGCAATATCTCTCCGGTGTCCACGTACCTTACAGCCGTAAAGGATGAAAGTACGGCAGCCACGAATTATGCGAAAATGGACGCCACCACCGGGCGCGAGGTGAGCAGTTTCGAGAAAGACGCGGCTTCCATTACATCGGCGGATGGCCTGCTCAAGAATTACTCGGCATTGCAGGTGGTTCTTGGCGCGTACGGTCTTGGCTCCATCTCGGGGGAGACGGCGCTGGTCAAGGATCTGCTGACGCAGGACCCCACATCATCCAAATCGCTTGCGAAGTCATCGGGTAACGCGACATGGCTGGCTTTTGCCGACGCGTTCAGCACCTGGGGTGAAAATGGCGGAACGGCCAGTGCCACGCCATTCACGTCTGACACGATCAGCTCGATCGTCTCGAAGTTCGAGGAAACCCAGTACGAGGACGATACTGCCAATCAGGATAACGGGGTTGGCAACGCGCTCTATTTCACGCGTACGATGACCAGTGACACGACGCTTTCAAAAATCATGTCGGACTCGACCCTGCTGAAAGTGGTGGAAACGGTTTCTGGCTACGACCCTGATGAATTCGGGGCGCTGGATTACGACCAGCAGGTCAGCATGCTGACGAAGAAGGTTGACCTGAGCAAGTTCTCGACCTCTGCTGGCATCCAGAAATATGCCGAGCAGTATCTCGCCATGCTCCAGATCAACCCGCAGACCCCGGACAAGCCGACGACAATGCTGGACCTGTTTGGCGGCGATAACAGCGATGAAGGCATTATAGCCTTGTTTGATACGAATGGCTCCTCGTCCAGCAGCCTCTATTCTGGTCTTTTCTAAGGCTGGACAGGCGGGCATGCTGTCCAGAGAAATCACAGGCTGCCGCCATAGTCGGCGCCGATGAGCACGGAGCCAGCACAGGCCTCGGTAGCTGCGGACATGATGGCGGGCATTCCCGACATTATGACGGCAATCCGGGAAGCTGTCGCAACCCCACGCCATGACGTGCCTGTTGGTGTTCTGGAAGGGCAGGTGACAGCATTGTCTGGCCTGTCCGTCTCCCTTAGCGGGCTGGCCGATTTTACCGGGGTGGGTGACCGTGTATCTATACTCGGGCTGGACGGGCGTGAAACCGAGGCCGAGATTGTAGCCTTTCGGGGTGAGACCGCTATCGCCATGCCGTACGGATCGCTCGAAGGGGTCGGGTCCGGCTGCCGGGCAACATTTAGCCTGTTTGATCCATCCGAAAGAAAGCGCCGGGCGGGTGGTACCCTGCTGGTCAATGATGGCTGGCAGGGCCGTGTCATTGACCCGATGGGGCGCCCCATGGATGGAAAAGGTCCATTGCCACCCGATGGAACGCCACAGCGGCTGCATGCGCCCCCGCCAGAAGCAGCACGCAGGGCGCGGCTTGGCCCGCGTATTGACCTCGGGGTACGGGTTCTCAACCTGTTTACGACCTGCCGGCAGGGGCAGCGTCTGGGCCTGTTTGCCGGTTCCGGTGTCGGTAAATCCACCCTCATGGGCATGCTGGCCCGTTATACGGCCTGTGATGTCGCGGTGATTGCCCTGGTGGGTGAACGTGGCCGTGAAGTACGGGAATTCATTGAGGACGACCTTGGCCCCGAGGGGCTGGCCAGATCGGTCGTTGTGGTCGCGACATCTGATTCATCGCCGCTGATGCGCCGGGAGGCGGCTTATACCGCCATGGCCACCGCCGAATATTTCCGCGATCAGGGCAAGTCCGTGCTCATGCTCATGGATAGTGTCACCCGCTTCTGTCAGGCCCTGCGCGAAATCGGCCTGTCATCGGGCGAGCCACCAGCTACCCGCGGCTATCCCCCTAGCGTGTTTGCCGAACTGCCGCGCCTTCTGGAGCGTGCCGGTCCGGGTGCGGTCGGGCCGGATGGAAAGGCGGGCCAGATTACGGCCATGTTCTCGGTGCTGGTTGAAGGTGACGACCATAATGAGCCCGTAGCCGATGCGGTGCGGGGTATTCTCGACGGGCATGTCGTCATGGAACGGCGGATCGCGGAAGCGGGCCGCTACCCAGCGGTCAATGTCCTGCGCTCCCTGTCGCGAACCGTGCCCGGATGTAACTCCGCCGAGGAGAACAAGCTGGTGCAGGAAGCACGTTCCGACCTGGCCTCGTGGGATGAGATGCAGGATATGGTCCGCCTTGGCGCCTACCGTGCCGGGAATGACCCCAAGGTGGATAAGGCCATTCGCGTGGCACCCGCCATCGAGGATGTGCTGAAGCAGTCCCGTAACGAAAGGGCCACGCTGCCCGAGAGTTTTGAGGCGCTGGCGCGTGCCCTTGTGCCGCCGCCACAGGCAGCATCCTGATGGACGCCAGAACGCGGGCACTGCAGGCCCTGATCCGGCTGAGGCAGACGGAAGTCGATCAGGCAAAAACGGCTCTGGCCGAAGCCGTGGGCAAGGAAAATGCGGCGCTGGACCTGGTGGAAAAACGGCGTGCCCTGATCGAGAGCGAGCAGGAACGGGCCGTTTCCGGGCAGGTGTCGATGGATGATTTCCGGACCTGGCTGCCAGCGGGAAGGGATGCTGTGGAACAGGCCCAGAAGGCCCTTTCCGCCGCCCGTCAGGTATCGGATCAGGCGCGTGAAGTGCTCATACAGGCCAACGCCGCCCAGAAAGCCGCGCAGGCCATAATGGACAGGCGGCTTGAAGAGGAAGCGGAAACCCGTGCGCGCCGGGAACAGACGGAAATTGATGACCTGTCCCGACGCAACAGGATGGGTTAGGGCCGCCCGCATTTTGCAGCGTGCGGGGTTCATGACCCTGCCATTTTCGGTGGCAGGGTGAATTCGTGTGGGCATTTTCTGCTGGCACTGCCATCCGTTACGGTCAAAGGGGCTTTATTGCGGCCTTTATCATGTTTGGTCCTTGAGAAACTGCAAAGCGCCCGCTATCGCTTCCTGTAAGAGGGGTGCAATATAATCGTATTTGATGTGATCCGGTTATATCAATGGCCATGAGGAATTAGGAAAGTACATGCAACAGTCACAGCAGCCGGATGCGAAGATATTTATCGCCACGCCATGTTTCGGTGGCATGGTCACACAGGAATACATGGAATCCATAGTCGCCTGCGCCAGTGTATTGCGGGTTCCGATGACGCTTTCCCTGCTGGGCGATGACGCCATGATCTCCCGGGCACGCAACACCCTTCTGCACAAATTCCTGGTGCTGTCCGACGCCTCCCACATCCTGTTTGTTGATGCCGATATCGGTTTCCCGGCGGAAGCGCCCGCCCGTCTTCTGGCGGCGGACAAGGATATCATTGCCGGCCTGTATCCGATCCGTGACCGCTTCTGGGACAAGGCCACGCAGGAAAACATCCTGCATGGCGAAGCACAGGAAACGGCTTCCCTGCGCTATGTTGGCGAGACGGAAGCCATGCACCAGACATGGGAGAAGGGGCCGCTCCTCAAGACCCATTATGCCGGGACAGGCTTCATGATGATCAGCCGCAAGGCTGTCGCCATGATGGTCAAGAGCTACCCGGAAACGGCGTACCGCCGTATCGACGCCCCCGGCAGCGAGGGGGACGGCCAGTATCATGCCCTGTTTGATGGCAGCATTGACCCTGACACCGGAACCTATCTGAGCGAAGACTTCACCTTCTGCCGTCGCTGGCGCGAGATCGGGGGAGAAGTCTGGGTGGATACGTCCATCTCCCTGACACATGCCGGACGCGCCTCGTTCCGTGGCAATCCGTCATGTCGTGTGGGTACGGCACAATACAAGGGCGCATGAGACTGCGGTAACACCACATGGCAAAAAACGATAACCACCCCATCATAATCAAACGGGGTGACGACGACGAGCAGGGCGGTCACCACGGGGGCGCATGGAAGATCGCCTATGGTGACTTCATGACCGCGCTCATGTCGTTCTTTCTTGTCATGTGGCTGCTCAACGCAACCACCGATGAGCAACGTGCAGGCATCGCGGCCTTCTTCAATCCCATGGCCGAGAAGGGTGCGCATCTCCAGTCAACCGATGCGATGCTTGACGTTGATCCGTCACCGCTTACGGGTGGCACCGTCATCCGGCGTGTCATAGATGGCAAGACGGTGGCACCGGAAGAAGAGGGTGATAAGGGAGGCCATGACGGCCCCCGTACATCGCTTCCCGGCAACAGCAGTTCGGATGATATCACGCGGGGCATCAAGACGCAGCTTACGCCGTCCTCTCCCGCGATCATACCGATCGGGGGGCCGAAGAGTGGTGCTGCCAAAAGCGTGGGCTATGTTGGCGGTGAAAGTCAGGTAGCCGCGGCGTACGAGCAGAACAAGATCGAGCAGATGGCTGCGGGCCTGCAGAAAGCGGTCCAGGAAAATCCCGAACTGCAGACATCCGCGTCCAATATGTCGGTTCATGTCGAGCGTGATGACATCCGCATCGAACTGCATGACGCCAGCAATGCCCCGATGTTCGACACCGGATCAGCCGCCCCCAATCGCGTGGGCACGCAGATGCTGATGCAGATTGGCAGCTGGCTGGCCACCATGCCCGAGCGTATATCGATTGTCGGTTATACGGATGCCGCCCCTTACCGGGCAGGCATCAAGGGCGGCATGTCCAACTGGACCCTGTCCGCGCTGCGCGCCGACCATGCGCGCGAAGTGCTTGTGCGCGCGGGATATCCTGACCGAAACATTCTGGATGTTTCAGGTCGTTCCGATCGCGAACTGGCCATCCCGTCCGATCCCTCGGCAGCCGGGAACCGACGGGTCGTGATCATCCTGCACAAACGCTATCCGACCCCGGAGCCCGCCATCACCCCCGATACCGGCGCCAGCCCTGTTGCGGCACCGGCGCAACCTGACGGAAAAACCGGCACGGTCGCGCCAAAATAAACAGGGCAACACACATTACAATGGGTGTTCCTTGCTATCAAAGCCGGGCAATCTTGCGTAGAAAGACTGTAAACCGCCGTTGGGGGAAGTTCTGCCATGCGGCCCAAGTGGATGAAAGTGGAGACTGCTAAATGCTTTTCCTCGGGGGGCTCTTCTTTGCGCTGCTCTGTGTCTTTGGTTCCTTTGTAGCGTCTGGCGGGGCGCTCGCGCCCCTGGCCAAGTCCATGCCCTTCGAACTGCTGACGATTGTCGGGGCGGCCCTTGGCATTTTCATCATGGGCAATTCCAAGGAAGCCCTCAAGCAGGCTCCCGGCTTCCTGAAGCGGACACTGAGCGGCGCGCGGTACGACAAGGCAGCCTATCTGGAACTGCTGGTTACGCTTTTCCGGTTCACGCGCCTTGCGCAGGCCAAGGGTAACATGGCGCTTGAGGAGCATATCGAGAACCCTGCCGAGAGCAGCATCTTCGCCCTGTCCCCCGGCGTACGTGACGATATCGAAGTTCGCAACATGATCTGCGACTATCTCCGCCTGGTCAGCCTCAACATGGGTGACGCCTATCAGCTGGACGAGGTGATGGCGCGTGAACTCAAGAAGAACCTGACGGAAAAGCTGCACATGTCGGAATGCCTGCAGAGCATTGCCGACGCCCTGCCCGCGCTGGGTATCGTGGCCGCCGTGCTGGGCGTGATCAAGACCATGGCCTCGATCAGCAAGCCTCCGGCCATTCTGGGCGCCATGATTGGTGGCGCGCTTGTAGGTACCTTCCTTGGCGTGCTCCTGTCCTATGGTGTCGTGGCCCCACTGGCGGGAAGGATGCGGGATGTGATAATGCAGGATGGTCGCTATCCGGATATTATCAGGATCGTCCTTGTGGCCCATCTGCAGGGAAATCCACCGCAGGTCAGTGCTGAGATCGGGCGTAAGGATATACCGCACGCTTTCATGCCTACGTTCAGTGAACTTGATTCCCTTCTTTCGGAATCAGCAAACCCGCCGACAGGAACAGCTTGACCGGGCAGGGATGCAGCCAGGAGCACGGAGTATCTAATGGGTATTACGGTGGCGAAAGCCTCGACCATTCCCAACTCGGCACAGGAAGCATCCCTGTCATCCCGGCTGAACATCGCAACGCCACAGAAGGCGGGGACCACGACGGCTGCGTCCTCTCCTGTCTCGAAAAAGCGGACCGGAAAGGAAAAGAACTCCTTCGGGGCAATGGTCCGTGGGTTTTCGGGGGAGCGGGGCAGCGACAGGCATGAGACTCATGCCCGCTCCGGTTCCAGCGCGACCGGGGCCACGTCCACGATGGTGTCAGACCCGTCAGGGCAGGGGAACAGGACAAAATCATCTTCTTCCCCGACCGCTGCGGACAAGACAGCGCAGGAAAGTGCGGACACGCAGAACAGCGCACAGGTCCCGACGTTCCAGCTTTCGCTATCAGATCAGGAAGATGATGCATCTTCCCCTAAATCGGCATCGGCGCAGGACACCACGCAGGGTCAGGATGCGAATAGTGTTCAGTCCTCCAGCGATCCTGCTGCGGATGCAGGCCAGCAGATCCAGAACATGCAGGGGTGGCCCGCCCTGATGCTGGCCCAGACGGTCATGCCCGTACAAGTCACGACCACACAGGCCCCTAACTCGACTGGATCATCGGCTACAGCAGCGGCCGGAACCGCCAGTGCCGCCACCATGACATCAGGCACGGCGCAGGCCGGAACGATCCTGTCCGCCAGTGCGGCGCTGAGCGCCATCATGACGACCTTGGCTTCAGCCGGTGGGGCGCAAGCCGCCCCATCCGCCCAGTCGATGCCAACCGCTGCACAATCGACAGCTTCCCAAGGTGGTGCCAGGGCAGAGAAGTCCCTGCTGGCCTCACAGCAGGCGCAGGTTGCCGCTGCCGCGCAGGGGAATGACACTGCATCTATTCCCGCCCCTGGCACAACCGCGACTGCCAACACACCTGGCACGGCCACAGCGGGCGCGGACATTGTGCAGGCTGCCGTCGGGCAGGCGACGGTGCCGGTAAATGCTTCAGGGAGTGCGGTTGCCGCCCCCCTGTCATCCAGTAGCAGGTTCGCGTCCATCCATTCTGCCGCGTCATCTACCACCACTACTGCCCCATCGGCCCAGTCTGTGCAGACCGGTGATGGTACGGCCGCCTCGCAGTCCTCCCAGACCGCAAGTGTCAGCAATGTCACGGTACAAACATCCGCCCGCATGGACAGCCGGGACGGGCTGGCATCGCTGTCGGCATCGCCGGACCATACCGCCTCGACCGGATATAATGCCGTTACCGCTCCCTCGGGCGAGGCGGTAGCAAGTGCGGAACAGCAGGGTGGTCTGTCCGATCATTCCGAAATGTCCGGGGATGACAGGGGCGAAGACACACAGAAGGCGGATGCCCCGACACCGACCAATATAACCCTGTCCTCTGACCTGTCCGCCCCGACGGCCTTTTCCATCGAGCATGCGGGACAGACAGCGGATACGGAAGCGACCCAGACGCTCAACCAGGCGGACGGGGATGATGAGGTCAGTAGCCAGTTTGTATCTTCCCCTGGCATTTCGCGCTCTGCCGATGGCCGGACTTCTGTTTCCATGACCATCATGACGGGGGACTCAACGCCGGTTCATGTTCATCTCGAAGGGACGGATGGGGTCACAACCGGTATTGTCCTGCAAAGTGAGGATGAAGCCACCGCCCGTCACCTTGCCAATAACAGGCATGAACTGGTTACGGCGCTGGGGGCGACCGGCATGGAGGTCAACAAGCTGAAGATTGACGTGGTGGCCGCGACAGATAACGGCGCCAACCTCAATGATCAGGGGGCCGGTAATGGCGCTACGTATGACGGAAGTGCCTCGGGCGGCATGTCCGGCAACGGTGCCGGGCAGAATGGCGGACAGTCATTTTCCGGTAGTGCGTGGGGGAGCGGATTTGTCTCCCCGGCCCAGGGAGGAGTTGACATTGATGGCGGCACCAGCGATGCAGCCACAGGGGCTGGCCGCACATACGCCGGAAGTGGGATCAATATTACCGCATGACCCCGGCAGCGGGCGTGGTAACAGGAAGGAACAGAGGCAATGACGACGTCGTCCATCAGCAGTGAGAGCCAGCTTCTCCAGGCGGCGGAATCGTCTGCCAAAAGTTCGGCCAATACATCAGCCGCCAGCACCAGCAGCACCAGTGCTTCGGCCAGCAGCGCCACATCGGCCCTGTCTTCCCTGGCAGATAACTACACGACTTTCCTGACCCTGCTGACGACGCAGCTCAAGAATCAGGACCCCAGCAGCCCGATGAGTTCCGATACCTTTACATCGGAACTGGCGCAGTTTGCCGGGGTGGAACAGCAGGTTGAGACCAACCAGAAGCTTTCCACCCTGATTTCCCTGAATGAAGACAGCCAGATGACATCGGACACCAGTCTTGTCGGTCAGACGGCAACGGCTGATTCAACGACGCTGCCCCTTCAGAACAGTTCCGCCTCGCTGAGCTTCAGCGGCACATCCGGCGAGACGGTCGCCATCGCCGTGGCGAACTCTGCCGGTACCATCGTCAAGGATGCCGTGGTTTCGGCCAATTCCGGCACCAATACATGGACATGGGATGGCACGGACAACAGTGGCAACCAGTTGTCCGACGGGGCCTATAGCGTAGCTGTAGAGACGATGGATTCCACCGGGGCCACGTCTGCCGTGCCGTTCACGGTCAGCGGCAAGGTGACGGGCGTGACGAAAGGATCGTCCGATATGGAAGTGGAGATGGGCAGCGCGGATATCCCCATGTCCGACGTGACGAACCTCTCCAGCAACTCGGGCTCGTAATTCCCCTAACGGGGCCAGAAACCGGGTCGGGGTTTCTGGATTCCCGTGGGGTTCAGGCTGGCAGGGTCAGGAGCCTTCTTGCCAGCATGGGGGCGTTGAGCGTGGCAAGTCCGCCCACCACGGCCGATGAGCACCCGCCATATGTCAGGGTCAGCCCGCAGGCGGCGGCCGTGATGATGCCCCCGATCCGGCCGGCCTGATCCATCCGGCTCGCTATCATCGTCAATGCGCCGGACTGGGCGAAGGCCGCGCCAATATCGGCTGATTCCTCGGCATCCAGTCCCGCAGGCAGGACAAGGGTGAGTTCGGCGCCAATGCTCTCCACCATCCTCATCATGCGGGCCATGCTGACGGGGGAATAGACGCATACACCGGGCAGATCGAGCAGCAGGGGCTGTCCCTTGCGTCTCTGGCTTACCGCGTCAACCAGTGCATCCGGTGTCCCGACCTGAATGACGGGAATCCTGAACGGTTTTACAAGGGCGGCGAGTTTCTCGAAATCCCCGGGGTTTTGGTCACAGATCACGACATAGGGGAGGGGTACGTCCTTGCCCTGATTGGCCATGACGTAGCGCGCCACGATCTTGGCAAGCGCAAGCGTCTTTCCCCCGCCAGAAGGCCCCCCGAATGCCAGCGGGGCAGGCCGGTCGATCGGCAGGGTTCCGAACGACAGCAGTTCATCCAGACCATTGGCCAGATACCCCCCGGACAGGGCGGCAACCAGTGCCTGCGGGATTGCATGCCAGCGTAGCACATCCTCGACAGTAGGCCGGATCGGCAGTTCGACCCCGGCGGCATAGGCTTCCGTGTTAAGGGCGCGCTGCCCCATCCGTTCGGGCATGCTGTTGCCCTGCCGGGCGCGGACCGCCCCGTCCTGAACAGGGACGGGGGTGTGGTCCGTACCTGCCTTCACCACAGGCTGTGGGGCATCAGGCCCTGCCGGGGTGGAAGGGGTCGATATCCTGCCTTGCGGGTCCACGCTGGCCTGCTCTGCATGTCCGGGTTCGGTTTCTGGGGCCATGGCCTGCATACTCTATCGGTCTCTTGCTGGCTGCGATCTTGCATTCATGTGATGGTCGCGACGGTCTTGATGCGGGAACGTGGGTATATCTCGGACTGCGAGAGAACGGAAACCGATGGCCGCACACGCTCGACAATTGAACGCATGGCGTCGCGTACCGGCGTTGAAACGACAATGACCGGCACCTCTCCGCTAGTGGAGACGGTGTTGAAGACCTCACGCAGTTTCGCGACAAACGTGTTCAGCATGCTCGGCGGCATGGCCAGACGCCGTTCTTCTGCCGGTCCGGTAATGTGCGATATGAAATCAGCCTCCCATTCCGGGGAGAGGGTGATCATCGGGATATATCCGGCCGGCCCGACCAGCGCATTGCATATCTGCCGCGACAGGCGGATGCGCACGTGCCCGGTCAGGTTCTGGACGCCACGCAGACCCAGGCTGCAGCCTTCCTGAATGCTTTCCAGAATGGTCGGCAGGTCACGGATCGACACGCGTTCAGCCAGCAGCGCCTGCAGGACACGCTGGACCGTGCTGAGCGGCACCTGGGAGGGGATCAGGTCATTGACCAGCTTCTGCTGTTCGCGCGGGAGATCATCCAGCAGCGCCTGGGTGGCGACATAGGTCAGCAGGTCGGGCAGGTTCTGCCGGACCATCTCGCTCAGATGCGTGACGATGACACTCGGCGGGTCCACCACGGTGCATTTCATGGCGATGGCCTTGGCCTTGAGCGATGGGGAAATCCAGACGGCGGGCAGGCCAAAGGCCGGTTCCGTCGTCTTGTCGCCCGGCAGGTCAGGGGCCCCACCGGATGGGCTTATGGCCAGAAGCCGCCCGGGCTTGACCTCACCCGAGGCGACTTCAATCTCCTTGAGCTTGATGACGTACCGTTCCGTGGGCAGGTGGATGTTGTCCTGTATTCGTACAGGCGGCGTTACAAAGCCCATTTCGGTGGCAACGGTGCGCCGCAGGGCCTTGATCTGCTCCGTCAGCTGCGGGTTCTCACCACTGGTCAGGGGCAGCAGGCCAAAACCGATTTCCAGCCGTAGCAGGTCGAGTTTCAGGATTTCGGAAATGGGCGCCACGGTCGGCTGGGGCGCGACTTCGGTCACGTCGCCATCCGCATCCTGAACCGGTGCCTTGTACCGCATCCATGCGCCCACACCGGCTGCAACGGCAATGGCCAGGAAGGGCAGGGCTGGCAGGCCCGGCATGAGGGCAAAAAGCGCTGAAAGCATGCCCGCAATGGCCAGCGGCTTGGGGTTGCCGCCAAGCTGCCGGACCAGGGTGACATCGGCCGACCCGTCCGTTCCGCCCTTGGTCACGACGATACCGGCCGCGGTCGAAACCAGCAGGGACGGGATCTGTGAGACCAGACCGTCACCAACCGTAAGCGTGGTAAAGGTGCTGGCTGCCTCGCTCAGCGGCATGCCATGGCGCAGGATACCGATGGCCAGGCCACCGACGATGTTGATTGCCGTAATGATGATACCCGCAATCGCATCACCACGAACGAATTTGGCTGCGCCGTCCATGGCGCCATAGAAGGAGCTTTCTTCCTCCAGTTCCTTGCGCTTCTGGCGCGCCACCCTCTCGTTGATCGCGCCTGATGACAGGTCCGCATCAATGGCCATCTGCTTGCCGGGCATGGAATCAAGGAAGAAGCGCGCCGCCACTTCCGCGATACGGCCCGACCCCTTCGTGATGACCATGAAATTCACGACCAGAAGAATACAGAACACGATCCCGCCGATAACGACATCGCCCCCCATCAGGAACCCGCCGAAAGCGGCCACGACGTGACCGGCGGCATAGGTCCCCTCGCTCCCATGGCTGAGGATCAGCCGCGTGGTGGCAATTTCGAGCGAAAGGCGCAGGAGGGTCGTCAGCAGCAGCAGGGTGGGAAACGATGTGAAGTCCAGTGGCCGCTCAAGGAACAGCGCCACCATCAGCACCAGCACCGATGATGTGATCGACAGCGACAGCCCCAGATCAAGGATGAACGTGGGCAGCGGCAGGATGAGGATGGACAGGAGCAGGACAACGCCAAGGGCGAGGCCGATGTCGGTGCCAGGCACGAGCGAGCGCCATGGCACGGATTTCCACCCCCCCTTGCGCAGGGCCTCGGCCGAGCGGGTCAGGGAGCGGGAGGCGGACGAAAGTTTCTGACGCGCTGCGTTGGTCCTGTCAGCCAGCTTGCTGTCCGCCTGCTTCTTGACCGAGGTGCCATCGGCAGTATTCAAGGACTACGTTTCCTTTCGCGCATCTTGGCAACGTGGCGTTTCCGGCGCAGTCTGTCAGGGCGATGACCTGTGCGGCCAATATGTCATCCCGGCCACGGGGCCGGGTCTGGAAGAAGAAAGTAACCGTTATCGTCAGTGTTGAGCAAGGCTGGAAAAGTGGTTCATGCACGGGGCGGTATAGCCGGGCGGCAGTATCGCGCACCAGTGCCTTTCCGGTCTTTTTTCAGGAATGTGGCCTGTATGCATCCATGCCGGATGGAGGGCACCTGTAATAACGCAGGCTACCCCCCATCAACAGGCGTCTTTGCCGGGTATTCTTCCCTTTCCCGCTTCAGGCGGGTGGCATGGAGTGTGATCGCGTATACACTCCCGACGGATTACCGCGGGTCCTGTCTTCATGTCGGTCGGGCACCACATCAACCATAGGAAACAAGATGCAGAAAATAGACGTGGCGGCATTATGTGAAAACGGGGCCCTGGAACATGTGGATGTTGATGTCTGGAAAAAGGCCCTGTTGCAGGATCTTACCCCCGAAAATCTGGCCCTGACGGGAGAGGGCCTCTTTCTCAGGGGGCAATGGGTCGATGCCCTGCGCCTTGCGCTTGAAGTTGTCAGCACCAACCTGAGCAATGTCCCGCTGGTCATGGTTGCGGCGGGGATGATCTCCAAACACACGCCCCGCCACGATATTGTTGCCTCCCTCATGCGGAATGTCCTGATTCATGAGCCGGGCAATCTTGAAGCCCGCATGTATCTGGCGGATGCCCTTGTGGCCATGGGCAACGTAGCCGAAGGGTGCACCCTTTACAGGGAGATAATGGCCAGCCATCCCGAGAATGGCGCCAATCTGTGCGAACATATCTCCATGTCTCTGCTGGAAGCGGGCTATGCCATTGAAGGGCTGCAGATCCTTGCGTCATGGCTCAAGCAAATGCCCGGCACGCTCGCGCTGCTGAACAACATGGGCTGCGCGCTTGAACGTACGGGACATTCCGACCTGGCCGTAACATGGTACGAAAAGGCGCTGGAAATGGCGCCGGACAACCCGACGGTCCGGTTCGGATATGCCATCGCCCTGCTCAAGGCGGGTAACTTCCGCAAGGGCGGAGAGTATTATACCGAGCGGACCCCGTTAACCAACGGCATAGACTGGTGGTTCATGTCCCTGCCCCGCCTGCGGCACGGGGATGATGTGGCTGGAAAGAAGATCATCCTCTATCAGGAACAGGGGATGGGCGACACCGTCCAGTTCATACGGTTTGTTCCGTACCTGCTGGCAAAAGGGGCCGAGATAACAATCGCCACCCTGTCGCCCCTCGTGCGGCTGCTGGCCCTTTCCTATCCCGAAGTAACCGTCAGGCAGCTGACGGAGTTCAACAGGCAGGAAGGTTTCAGCTACTCTGTTCCCATTCCCGACCTGCCGTTTGTTGCGGGTGTGACGGGGGACAACGATATTCCGGCCCCGATCCCCTATCTTTCGGCCGATAGCCGGGATGTCCAGAAATTTGCCGCCATGCTTCCGCCGCGCAGGCCACGTATCGGCCTTGTCTGGGCGGGGGACCGCCGCCTGCAGGCCGAGTTCGTGGCGGCTGACAAGCGGCGCTCAACCACCCTGGCCGATATGGGGGCCGCCCTGACGCCGGTGGATGCCACCCTGATCAATCTGCAGTTCGGCGCCCCCCGTGAGGAAATTCTGGCGTGGCATGGCCAACCCCTGTTCGACCCGATGGGCGAAGTGCGGGACATGGCCGACACCGTCGCCCTGATGAAAAGTCTGGATCTGGTCATATCGGTTGATACCTCACCCGTGCATCTTGCCGGGGCGATTGGCGTGCCGGTCTGGCTGGTCAGCCGGTGGGATGCCTGCTGGCGCTGGGGGGATCAGGGCGATACGTCCCCGTGGTACCCGAGCATGCGGATATTCCGCGCACGGGAGAGGAGCTTTGTCCCCGTCCTGCAGGAAGTCGGCACGGCCCTGCAGCAGTGGGTAAAGGAGTGGAAACCCGACTGATCCCGAGCTACCTGGGCGTTTTCTTGCGCGTACCCTGCCGTTGCCGGTCGATCAGTTGCCGTGCATGGCCATGGCGACGGGGGCCGCGCGGTATGAGGCCAGCGTCCGCCCCCGCATGCCTGCCGTTGCGGGCTTGCGGGCGGCAGGTTCGTCAAAATGTCGGCTGCCCTGGAAGGGATGGAACATGCGGGGCGGTGCATCCGCCTTGCCGCCATCCGCGCCCGTGGGTGCTGCGACCAGAACAGGTTTCGAGCGCCCCGTATTAAGCATATTGGAGGCGACAAGGGCCTGCCCCCCGGGGGAAGCGGGTTTCTGGTCTTTTTTCTGGCCTGAAGCCTGCGCACTGCGCTCATCTTGCGGAACGGCCCATGTCTCCAGCACCTTCCACTGATATGACGAACCGATACCAGGTGTCTGGGAATGGTAGGCTGCTGCCGCCCGTGGCCAGCTTCCGGTCCTGTCATGCATCTGGAGCAGGAAGTTGCCAGCATAAAGCGCGTTACGGAATGGGTCGAACGCCTGATCAAGGGAAGAAAAGGCATCGGGATGCTGTTGCAGGTTGACCTGCATGCACCCGACATCAATCGATACAATGCCCTGCTGGTGGAAGACCCGCACGGCCTCCATCGCTTCCTCCCGGGAGGCATAATGATGTCCGGTGCCAGCCGCATTCACGGTCCATGGCCATGCTGAAATAACACCGTCCGGTTCCGCCCGGCCACTTTCCACCCGGCTCATGGCGGACAGGAACCCATCGGGAATATGCAGCGTACGCTCGGCCTGCGCTGTCGCTGCGACACAGAGGGCGGCCTCTGATGAACGGGCCATGGCCCCTGACATACAGGCCCCCATGACAAGAACGGGCAAAACAGCCAGACAGGACGGGCGACGGAACACGGTCATGGCTTTAGCCTGCCGTACCGTGGGAACATCGTATAGTCGGATCGGGAAACGGCCTGTTCCCGGATCGCATGCGTTGCCTGATTTCCTGCGTTCATGATATCCATAACGTGGCTCTGGTAACGTATCTGGAGGTTTCCTGCATCCTCCAACCGACCTTTGCCCCTGATTTCCTGCGGCGCTGTGGAAAAGCCGTAGTCTCCTAAACCCAATTTCATGCCCCGGGAATACAGTTTTTGTTGCCTGCGCCTTCAGGCAGTTCCGGGATGAGCATTGAATGTCATGGCCAGCCAGCCTATTCTGGGCAACGCTACAGCTTGTCTCGGGAAAGACATTGGCCGAAACGCATAAGGTAACCTGTTCTATGAGGAATCGCCTCAAGGCGAGCATTGAGTGTGACCGCCATGTCCGCCTTTAGGTCTGATGATGGCGTCACTCAGTTCCGGGCGGCTGCCTGGAGCGTGACAGGACTGGTGCGCCGCTGGGGTGTTGCCCTGACCGTGGCTGCTTGCATGCTTGCCAGCATGGTTGCGGCCAGCCCGGCCGGGGCGGCGACGGTACGCGTCAAGGACATCGTTGATTACGAAGGCGTACGAGACAACCAGCTTGTCGGGTATGGTCTCGTTGTTGGCCTTCATGGCACGGGTGACCGCCTGACCAATACGATTTTCACACGTGAAACGCTGATTGGTATGCTCAACCGCCTTGGCGTGAACATCCGCGATCAGGAAATCCAGCTCCAGACGCATGACGTGGCGGCCGTTATGGTCACCGCGACACTGCCGCCTTTCTCGCACGGGGGCGGGCATATTGACGTGACCGTTTCCGCCGTGGGTGATGCGCGTGACCTGACCGGTGGCACCCTGCTGGTCACACCGCTGCAGGCGGCGGATGGCGAGGTCTATGCCGTGGCCCAGGGTTCTCTGGTCACGAACGCTTTCTCCGCAACCGGGGCTGCCGCCAGTGTCACACGGAACATTCCCACCAGCGGCCACATTGCCAATGGGGGCGTGGTGGAACGTGAAGTGCCCGTGGCACTCGGGGCCACCGGGGTCATCCATCTTTCCCTGCACAACCCCAATTTCACGACCGCGACGCGCATCGCCAACGTCATCAACCAGTATATTGGCCGCGGGATTGCACGGGTTGATGACCCGCGCACCATTGCGGTCAACCTCACCAATCGCGATCCGGCCCAGACACTCTACCGTATTGGCGATCTGACCATTGAGCCGGATACAATGGCCAAGGTGGTGGTTGATGAAGCCAGCGGCACGATCGTAATGGGTGACAATGTGCGCATAAGCACGGTCGCCATCGCCCAGGGCAACCTGACCATTCAGGTTACGGAAATGCCGCAGGTGGTCCAGCCCGCACCGTTTTCCTACGGCACGACAGCAGTCGTGCCGCAGACCCAGATCAACGCAAGCACCGATAATTCCCACCGTCTGGGGATACTGCGTGAAGGCCCGACCCTCGCCAGCCTCGTATCTGGTATGAATGCTCTCGGGATGGGACCACGCGATATGATCAGTATTCTACAGGCCATCAAGGCCGATGGCGCCCTGCAGGCGGATCTTGAGGTAAGGTAGCAAGACTATGAGTGTAGGAAGCATCACCAGTTCCCTGGCCGCGGCCATCCAGCAGTCAGCCACAGCGCAGTCCGACAGGGATAGCGCCCTGGCGGAACAGGCGCGCAAGGCGGCCAAGGATTTTGAAGGGGTGGCCATCACGGAATTCCTTCAGCCGATGTTCGACACTGTCGATACGGCGAATGGCCCCTTTGGCGGCGGCGCGGCGGAGACGCAGTTCCGTTCGCTCCAGATTCAGGAAATGGGCAAGCAGATCGCCAATAATGGCGGTATCGGCCTGGCAGACAGTGTCTATCGCCAGATACTGGCCATGCAGGAGCAGGCGCAGGAACAGGCCCGGTCATGACCCGCACACCGGACGAGACAGAAGCCCAGCTCCTGGACTGCTTTGAGCGTGTCTGTGCGGTCCTGGAACAGGAGAACGATCTCCTGACCGCCAGCAAGCTGGAAGAAGTGGCGGACCTTCTGCCCACGAAGCAGAAAGAGATGCAGGCGCTCGAAGACCTGTTATCGCCCGGGGATGACGCAGCACCCGCATCTAGAGAACAGCAGACCCTGCTTACCCCCCAAACCGAAGAAGCGGCAAAACGCTTCGGGGCACTGGTGCGGACCAACCGCAAATTGCTGCAGAACGCGATTGATGCCCAGAATGCCCTGATCAAGCTGATTGTGGTGGATGCAGCACAGGAAACATCGACCGGGTACGGTGCTTCCGGTCAGTACACCGTCAACAGGACCGCGCCAGCCGCACTGACATTACGTAACGACGTCTGACACCCGGTGTCCGCCCGGGGCATGCCCGGGCCTGCATGGTCTACAGGATGTCCAGTCCACCGGATGGCACCATCTTGATCCCGGCCGTGACCGGAATGCTGGACTCCCGCGCCGTCGGGCGGGCGGAGCTGTCAATATCATTCACCCGCGCGCCCAGTGGTATGAACGCCGCCTCATTCAGGCGGTAACCAATGCCCCATAGCGTGGTGAAGGGCTCCGTAATGCCCATATTGCGCATTTTCTTGCGGATCTGGCAGATCATGACATCAATGACCTTGCCGTGGGGTTCGCTCTGCCCGGCGTAAAGGTTGTCGAGCACGGCTTCCTTGCTCAGCACCTGCCCCTTTCGCAGCGCCAGCAGTTCAACAATTTCATATTCCCGCTTGGTCAGCGGCACCGGCTTGCCGTCAATCTGCGCTTCACGCCGGTCCACATTGACCGTCAGCCGCCCGATATGCAGGGTCAGGCTGTCATGCCCGCTGGCACGGCGGATAATGGCGCGCAGGCGGGCCAGCAGTTCCACGGGATCGACCGTGGCCGGAACGCAGTCATCCGCCCCGACGGACAGGACCCGGGCCACGGCTGCGGGGTTTATGTTGCGCGCAATGATCATGATGGGCGTTGGTACGCGGCTGTTACGGATGTGACGTAACAGTTTCACATCCGGTTCCATTTGCTGGATGACCGCAATGTCGTACTGGGAGCGGCGTAGTGTCTCCACCACCCCTTCCGGGCCCGACATCGTCATTGACACGGCCCCTTCCACCGCCGCCTTGGATAACCCGTTGCATGGCCGTCCATCGCCATGGATCGAACTGTCACTGATACACAGTACCCGCATGCTCTCTTCCGTTACCCATCCTGAAAGCCACTCACGAACCGGAACACCGTTCAGGTCCCGTGGCCACATCCATTTCTACCGCGCGTCACTCCGGACACACCAGACCCTGCCCGTGACTGGAGCAGTAGCCCTGCCGATACTCCTGTAATTACCTCTAGAACAGTATCAGCCTTAACATCCTTTTACTCCCGGGCCAAAAAACACCTTGGCTAAGCCCCGGTCATCCCATAATCTGATAATGGTATGGTCGGGTTGTGCGCCTTGTGTAAGATGAAGGCCATGAACCATGGCGGCGGCTGGTCTTTTCCCTGCCGTTTTTTTCGGGTTTGAAGGACGATAGAGATGGCGGATACTACGGCGGCGGCTCTTGCTTCGCACATGCGTACCAGCGCGACACAGGTTACGCAGGCGGTACATCGCGCCACCCAGCCGGAAAACGTGGCGAGCAACAGCCTGAATGTCGCCTCCAAGAGCGTGGACGGTTCCAAGTCCTCCATGCAGTTTGATGCAACCGGCCAGATCGTTCCCAGCGGACATTCGGAGAAAAAAAGCTCCGCGACCCAGAGCTTCGTCAACCTGCTCGCCTGAGCCATATCCGGTCGTGATGGAAGCCGTAGCATCATGACCGGCACCTACCCGGCCCAGCCTGCCTGACCGCAGGGCAGGAGTCCCGCCGGTCCGGGTCATGGCCCGAGGCGGAAAACTGGCCTGATATTTCATGGGATCGACATTGAGAGCCTGCGGAACATGCTGCGATGCCATGCGCTGCGCCAGATAATTCACGACGCGATAGGGTGGCTACCGCATCCTTCCCTCAGGATTGACTATACGTGTTTTCCAGCAGAGCCTCAGGCGTGAGACGCTATATCGCGCTTCCGGTCACGGTCATCATGCTTCTGTCCTGTTCCGCCATCACGCCTGTCATGGCGGCGGACGCGCATGTACACTCCCAGCCGCACGGGAAGAAGCACCACAGCAAACCCGCCAGGCCACCTGAACAGAAGCAGGCGGCTTCCGCGCCTGTACCGCCGGCTCCCAACCCGCCACAAAATACCAATCTGCCAGCAGGCATGCTGCCCACGGGACTGCCTGCTTCATGGCAGGCAACGGTGCTGGACACCCTTGTTACGCCCCAGCAGCCGACAGCAGCAAACCCGAAAGCCACGGCATCCACACCCACGCCGCAGGTCCCGGCATCCATGCCAGCCCCACCGCCTGCAGCATCTGTTGCAACCGGACCGGACCAGAGTGCGCCCTCTACGGATCGTATCCTGATCCCGCTTCCGCCCGGTATGGGGATTGCAGGGTTCAAGAGCGGCAATAATTTTGTCATCGTCGTGGATAATGCCCAGCCAATGGACACCAGCGCCCTGCGCGGGGATGGCATTTTTTCCACACTTACCGTGACGACCCTGCCGGATGCGACACTGATCCAGGTTGCCCTGCCCGATAACCGGCGGCTTTACCTGTCGCAGCAGGCCGAAGGCTGGGTGCTGGGCGACCAGTTGCCGCCGGGAATTGATTACGGGGACAGGCGCGTCATCAATCCCCGTCCGGTCAGTGATGGTATCCTGTACCCCATGCGCCACCCCGGGCGCGTGCTTGCCATCAAGGACCCGGCTTCGGGCGTGCCCCTTCTTGTAGGCACATCGGCCACGGATGACGGGGGTATCCTCTCCCCGCGCACCGGTGATGGATATGACGTATGGCCAACGACGGAAGGCGTCATCATTGCCGCCAGATCACCCGATGTCAGCATGCGGGCGACACCCGAAGGGGCGCTGCTGAGCAATTCCGGCCAGGCCCTGTCCGATAGCGGAACGGCCGTCTATGCCAGTGATGTTGACCTGAAATGGCTTGGCCTGCGCAACCTGACGGATGTTGATCTTGAAAAGCGTTTCCACAAGACGATCATAGCGGCTGCGGATTCCGAACCCGCCAAGCGTTTCGCCCGCCGGTTAGAGGCGGCGCAGGCGGCGTTCAGCCTCGGGAGTTTTGTGGAATCACGTGGCATCCTGACAGTCGCACTTGAGGACGACCCCGAGGAAATTTCACGCCCCGATGTCCAATTCCTCCTCGCGGCTTCAGAACTGCTCAGCGGGAATGCAGACGGTGCTTCCCTGCTCAAGGGACCATGGCCGGAAGGCCAGCAGCGGGCAACGCAGGTCTGGCGGGGGCTTTATCTTGCCGCCACGGGCGGGCATGACGCGGAAGCAGCCCATCTTCTTGCGCGGGATTTCACGCGGCTGAAGAACTATCCCCGCCCTGTAAGCGAGACCATCCTCCCCAATGTGGCCGAGGAAATCGGCCGTTATGGATCGGAAGAGGATCTGACGGCACTGAACGAGATGCCTTCCAGTTCCCCCTACCAGCTTGCCGCCGCGTTCCGCCAGCTGCGTATGGGCAAACGCGCGCTTGCCCATGCGGCTTTCCAGAAGCTTTCGACCGACAAGAACCCCCTTGTTGCTGAAAAGGCGCTGGAGCAGGTCACAGCACTCGACCTGGCCGATGGCAGCATTACACCTGCCGCCGCGGCCGATGCGCTGGACTCCATCATTCCTGATGCACGTCTGGCAGGCCGGGAAGCG
The DNA here is from genome assembly GCF_003403295.1 of Komagataeibacter melaceti. Lineage (GTDB taxonomy): Bacteria > Pseudomonadota > Alphaproteobacteria > Acetobacterales > Acetobacteraceae > Komagataeibacter > Komagataeibacter melaceti. The sequence continues at coordinate 39,079 of NZ_QUWV01000001.1, forward strand.
ACTGTCCGCCTCCTGCAGGCAGATGCTTATCTGGGTATGGGCAAATGGAGCGATGCGCTGGCCGCCATTGATCGTGCGCAGACAGCCTATCCCGCCCCGCTGGGCAGCATGACAACTCCCCTGCTGTTCCAGACCCTGGCAAAAATCGCCAGCGCCGGGGCCAAGGAGACGGATAAGGATAATCTCCTGCATGATGCGGCCATGCTGAGGTCACATGTGCCCCAGTTGCCGCCGGGAACGCAGAAGGCTGAAATCCTGCTCGCTTATGGCAAGATGCTGCTTTCCCTCGGGTTGCCCGATGAATCGGCACAAGCCTTTTCCGATGCGATCCCCATGCTTGATTCCCCGAACCTGCGCGCCCTTGCCGGCGAAGGTCTGGCAAACGCCGATCTCCAGCGCGGGCAGCCACAGGATGCAACGGATGCGCTGGACAGGACGGATGATCCGACCCTTCCGGATGACATAAAGGGGGACAGGCGCAGGCTACAGGCCCAGATTGCCCTGACAAGCGGGAACCCGGCCGCAACCCTTTCCCTGCTGAAGGGGGATGCGAATGTGGCCTCTCTGGACATGAGTGCGCGTATCTATGAGGGGCAGAACCAGTGGGACGCCGCGACAGATGAAGTGCGCAAGATGGTGGAAGCCGAAATTCCCACCAAGGGCACGCTGACAAAGGCGCAACAGGCCCTCGCCCTGCGTCTGGCATCCGATGCGACCCAGGCGGGTGATAGCGCCACGCTGGACTGGATCGCCAATCGGATCGGAAACAGGCAGATGGATGACAGTGGCCCGGTGTTCAATCTGCTGACCCGGCATGACGGTGACCCCATGAAGGTCACGTCGAATTCGGAATTACAGTAAGGTTTTCCGCCCTCGGCTACCCTACCGTCCGGTGTGGTCCATACGACATGGGTGATGGCTCAATAGCCCGGAATAAAGTATTTCCAGCCGGGCAGACCCGGCACGTTATGGGCAAGCAGGGCCAGCGCCAGGCCCAGTGCGAATGACGGACCCATGGGCTGGACCCAGGCGCGGTCCGGCCCCTGCAGATAGACGGGCCGTGTCGCCTGAATGCTGAAGTGACGCATGATGATGCAGAACAGCCAGTGCAGGAACGCGGATATGAGAAGAAATATGGATATGTTCTCAATGCCCGCCCATGCACCACAGGCAGATGCCATGGTGATGTCTCCCCCTGACAGGAAATTGGCCCGCAGCGAGACCGAGATGAACACAAGGGCAAGCGATGTTACCACCCATGCGGCAGTTGCCCCCAGAATGGCCCCATTCGGGTTGTCGCGCATCATGCCCATCAACAGCCCGGTCAGGAGCATGGGGATAAGAACATAATTGGGCAGCCAGCCTTCCCGGCGGTCCAGCAGGGCACACAGGCAGGCAAAGTTGATTGCTATGATATCAGCCAGCGCCGAAGGGAGTGGCATGCTGGCCAGAAACGCAATGGAGAGGGAGGCCGTAAGAAGGCATCCTGCCGTTATTTCCCGCTTCCATTGCGATGTCGCGGCAACGGGTTTGGTCCTTATCCCGCCAATGACAGGCAGCCAGCGCAGTAGGCACTGATAGAGCAGTATCGATATCGGGAACCATATCGCCACACCGATACCGGCAACGGATATCGTGCTGTCACGTGCGAGGACACTCCATACGACCATGACTGCCATTGCCGCGGCGGACAGGAGTTTATCGCCCATTTCGGATCGCCATCTCTCCTTGCCGCCCATGCAGATGACCACTATCAGTTGCGAACATGATTAGCCATAACGTCGGGATGGCGGAAAGTCATGGCCTGACGGGGATGAATTTGACGAAAGCCTTGCGCCATTCAGGAAACTGGGGGTATCAGGTCAACTGGCCGTCAGTGTGGTGGCAGATTGAAACGGAAAGGAGCCGACGTCGTATGCTGGAAGCATTGTCATCCGCGGCGGGATCAGCCCATGGCGGTACGGATCTGTTTGATCTGGCCGAACGCAGGCTGGGATGGCTCGAAAACCGTGAAGCCACCCTTGCCGGCAATGTTGCCAATGCGAATACACCCGGTTACGTGCCCAAGGACAGTGCCCCATTTCAGGGTGTCCTTCAGACACAGATGAGCATGATGCTTGCGCAGACCGAGCCGGGACATATGCCCGGCCGTGTCCACGGCTCCAGAACGGATCATTCCATAGCCAGCACATCGCCAGACGGGAACCAGGTCAGGCTTGAGGACGAACTTGAAAAGATCGCCTCCACCAACGATGACCAGCGTTTCGCGACGACGGTGTATACGCGTTATATGTCGATGTTCTCCACGGCTCTGGGAACGTCTTCTTAATAGCGGGAGCGGGATATGGACTTCTCAAATACCCTGGAAGTATCCGCAGACGGCATGCGGGCACAGGCCGAGCGCCTGCGCGTCGCGGCGGAAAACCTGGCCAACAAGGACACGACCGGCTCAAAACCCGGGGCCGACCCGTACCGGCGGAAGACGATTACCTTCAAGGAAAGTCTGGACCACGCAAGTGGCACCTCTACCGTGAAAATCAAGGAAATCGGGCACGACAACTCACCGTTCGAAACGCGCTATGATCCTTCGCATCCGGCTGCGGATTCAAAGGGTTATGTCAAGGTATCGAACGTGAATTCCATGGTAGAAATCATGGACACGCATGAGGCCCAGCATTCCTACGAAGCCAACCTCAATACCATGCAGATCACCCGCTCCATGCTGACACGGACCATCAATCTCATGAAATAATGGGGCAATCCCATTATCATCCGCCCTGCATTTATACGCAGGATGTTGTGTTAATGACCGGGCTCAGGGCTGGTCAGGATTATCCGGCAGGTGTAGAATATCATCCGAATAAATGGCATTCGATTAACGGACGGCGAATGGTGCGATGATGTTTAACCCCGCGATGAAAGCCTATCAGAGCGTTGCGCAGTATTCCCTGACGGGGCGGGACGCCGACGCCGCATGCTTCCGGATGCTGATTGATGAGCTTGAGGCCGCTGCCCGCAGCCCGGATGAGGAAGTGCGCCGCAAGGCCCTTTTCCGGCATCAGTCCCTGTGGTCCATGATCATGAAGGCAAATGCCCTGGATGCAGGCGTTGTGCCCGAAGAAGACCGCGCCCTTTTCATCGCCCTGGCCGACAGGGCGCAGAAATACGGCATTCTGGCTACACTGAAACCGGAACTGTCCCTTTCCCCCCTTATCGAGATCGCGCAGGATGTCCTTGAGGGGCTTGAAGCTGCACAGGCCGAGAACGAAGCGGCTTTTGGTGCGGAGAACATGTTCTAGGCATACGTCCACCGCAGCCAGAATATGATCATTCTCACCATATCCCACGGATGCGCACCATATTAGTCCGCATTACTCTTACCCCGCATGGGGTTAGTAAGCGGGCTATATTCCTGTGGTAATTAACCCGGAAAAACCCCGTTACATATAGTAACACCAGATTTCGGCCTATAGGGCTAATGGAAATCAACGGGGTGATATGGCTGTGCCCGTTCAGCGTATTATCGGATGGTGACTGCCCGGTTCATGCCATGCATAGCTGCCGGAAGTTCCGCCCTGTCCTGTCGATGTAGAATTGCCCCATCCTACTGGACCGGAATCGTATAACAGCCTATTCCGGATCAGCGATCTCCGTTAATCCGGGCTGCTTCACTACGTCTATAAAAAAGGCTCTTTCCGATATTATGAAAATTGCATTTCTTTACATTGCGGAAGCCTACCAGTGCTATCATGGTGCATCCATAGCATCAGTGCTGTCTCATTATCCGGATGTCGAGATTGTAATCTATTATAATGACCCGGCGTGTCTGCCGCATCTGAAAAGCCTGGAACACGGCGCAGATACGAAAAAGATACAATATAAACGCCTGCGCAGGTCACCTTTCATTACGATCGCACAGTCGATCAAGAAAGCGGGGCTTCTTAAGCCCCATATCATGAAATACAATGCGGAAGAGCTGAATCAATATGATGCCATAGTTGCCGTTGAATACACGGCGGCATGGCTGCGTGATGTTGGTGTCACGCACCCCAAGCTCATCCTGAACCCACATGGCTTTGGCGACCGGAAGAACCCGACCGATGCGCTCATGCCAAATTTCGATCTGGTTCTCGTGGCCGGACAACGGATGGCGGATGACTTCCTGAAGCGGGGCCTCATACGCCCTGATGCTCATGCCGTTACAGGTTACGTGAAATATGACATGTGCGAGGGATGGCACGACAGGAACAAATCATTGTTCCCAAACAGAAATCCCATCGTCATCTACAATCCGCATTATGAGACCGGCTTCAACTCCATGCCGCGGTTTCTTGAAACCATGCTGGAGGATTTCAGGAAACAGAACGATCTGAATCTGATTGTTGCGCCACATATCAAGATGTACCGACGCAGCTATGGCCTTGCCCCAAAGCTTCTGGAGAGGAAGAGCGGCCCCAATATCCTGATCGATACACGATCAAAAAAGCTGCTGGACATGACCTATACCACTGCGGCCGATATTTATGTGGGGGACCTGAGCAGCCAGGTTTATGAATTCCTGATGCGGCCACGCCCATGTGTGTTCCTGAACACGGCGCAGGTCGAATGGCGCGACAACCCATTTTTCCAGCACTGGAAGCTGGGGGATGTCGTTGATGACCCCAAGGATCTCATGGCCGCAATCCGTGCGGCTCCGTCACGCCATTATCTGTACCGGGACCTGCAGAAAGAAATGGCAGAGCGTACTCTGGGCCATATGGAAACAGGTGCGTCACGCCGATGCGCTACGGCGATAATGGATTTTCTCTCAAAGAAATAACGATATAAATATGAGAGTTACGTCAGAACACGCCTTTTAAGGCGTGTAGCCGTTCGTCGGCGGAATCTTCTTGATCTGCATGTTGAGCCGCTGCGCATTCTGGTCCTGTGTCAGGCCCGTCGGACCTTCCGCAACCTCGCGGGCGACATTGGGCATGAGGTCGGGACGGCTCCAGCAATCTACGCCATTCCAGCTTTGTGTACAGTAGGGCTGCGGCACGGGCGGCCTTTCCGGTGGGGCGCACCAGTCCTCGCCCTCCTGGATATAGCCGGCATTGCATTCGCGTCCCGTCAGGCGGCTGGCAACGTGATCGGGGGAACAACCCGCAAGAGCCACGACAAGGAATAACGTTGTCCTACACCTGATCTTCATAGATACCTGTTTCCGCCCATCGAGGTTTGGCATGCCGTATGCCGTATGCCGTATGCCGTGTATGATACTTTTCGCAAAAAATACCATACAATCTTAACCTGACCGCCACTACCCCACGATAGCCGCGCCCGTCACATTCCATCCGCAGGGCTGCCATCGTGATGATTCGCGCCGGTGCGGATCCCGCCTGATTCCTGCGTACATCCTGAATACAGGATGGTCCCATTACCATATCCCTGCAGGAAATCCGCAGAACAAAATGGAACATGACCTGTCTGGATCAGGAATATTCCAAAAACAGGTGCTTCCACGCCACAGGCCCCCGTCTGATATTTTTTTGTCATATTTGAAAAAATATGCGTCCGCCTTACCTTCTCTTAGCCATTTGAAGCTCTACTGACCTTGCGTTGGCGAACAGCCATTACGAGACGGAGAGAACAACAATGTCACTTTCGATTAACACCAACACCTCGGCGATGATCGCCCTTGAAACCCTGAACGCGACCCAGACCGAACTGAGCGCCACGGAAAACGCCGTTTCCACCGGCCTGAAGGTTTCCACGGCTGCTGACAACCCCGCTGCTTTCGGTATCGCCTCCCAGATGAACGGCAACATTGCCGGCCAGAGCGCGGTGAACGATGGCCTGTCCTTCGCTTCCCAGGTCGTCAGCAGCACCACCAGTGCCGCCAACCAGATCATCAGCGTCCTGAACACCATCCAGAGCGCCGTGACCTCGCTGGGTGACAACCAGGGCAGCCCGACCTCGGTTGGCCAGATCGGTGACGAAATCACCAGCTACCTCAACCAGATCGACACCATCGCGCGCAACGCGACGACCAATGGTGTGAACCTGCTCGCCTACAGCAAGCAGGGCACGGGCGGCACGGCCGATGGCAATGCCATCACTGCCAACAGCCTGCGTTATGTTACGGGGCTTAGCGGTGATACGGCCACCATCACCGGCTTCAACTCCATGATCGCGACGGATGTCACCGCGAATGCCAGCCTGGGCATCTCGAAGGGCACTGCCGGTGGCAGCCTTGCCTATGCTCTGGGCCTGACCACCGACAAGACGATGGGCGGCAACATCAGCGGCAACGTCTTCACCGGCACCACGGGTTCGTCGACCATCACCAGCGGCTTCCTCAACAAGTCTGGCACCTCGTCCTCTGCCTATGTCAGCGCCATGATCAGCCAGGTGCAGAACGCCCTGAACGCCATGACGGAAGTTACGGCGGCGCTGGGTTCCAACACGCAGATGCTCTCCAGCATGTCCACCTACGGTTCGACCGTTTCCGACAACCTGACGGCTGGCGTTGGCGCCTTGACCGATGCGGATATGTCGGCTGAAAGCGCGAAGCTGACCTCGCTGCAGACCAAGCAGTCGCTGGCGATCAAGTCCCTGACCATCGCGAACGGCCAGTCGCAGAACATTCTCTCGCTGTTCCAGGGCTAATCGTCTTCGGACGCTACGCCTTGACGGCAAATACCCCCGGCTTCGGTCGGGGGTATTTTTTTGTCTGCGGGCGTATATTGCGGGCAGGCCATTTCTGGCGGTACCAGCTTCATGCCTCGCGCTACTTACTCTGCAGGGTGAGGGCGAAAGGACAGGTTGCGGCCTGATCCGTTCCCGTGCACCTGTCCCGCGAATAGGGGCGGCCGGCTTCAAGGCAGCAGCCTTGCGTACTGCCCTGAATTACCGCGCAGGCTTCAAGCCTTCATAACGTCACAGGCTGTCGGACAGCCTGACCAGCAGGGATACGGAATTGCCCGATGCATCCGTCCCGGCACGGAAATTCATCCACTTCCCCGGCGTAAAGACCCATGTCCTGACGAAATTTACCGCAAATGGATGGGGTTTGCAGGCGCTGCCGTTATCCTGCTGGGCGCATTGCATCGCATCGGCATCGCTGGGCGGGGCATAGATATTTGCATTCATGTCCACGGTGCGGCCATGTATCTGGACCGCGCCCTCCACGCCGGTTTTCATGCTGGCGGCGACAGGACCTGTATTGTCTGCAATCGTCCCGGCCATGACAATATCGGAAAATTTGGTGGCGTTGGTCGAGCAGATCTCCGTCGAGGCCGATCCGATAACGACGCCAGCATTATCGCTGCTGTTGTTACTGACAGCATGTATCTCGACAACATAGACAGGCCCTGTCGTGCACTGGATGCCGCCGCCGTCCGTACCCGGCATTTTGGCGGACTGCTGCTCCCCCGGGGGATGGGACGCCGCTTTACCGGTCGCTGCACTCGCGGCCATGCAGGTGCCCGCGGAAAAAAATGCCGCAAGCAGGGCCACGCCCATACCGGCATGCGTAAAAGTCATATTCCGTCGGTCACTCACTCAATTACGTCCTTATCCTGGAAACAGGAAACCAGGAGATGATCCACCTCGGATACAGGTCCGGACTGATTGTTAGTCCATGGCAATATTATTTTCCATGGGTCCAGGACCAGGATGTGACTGACGGGAGGAGATAACGCACAGGACCGGCAGGGCTTGTGAGGAATGAGGGGCTAGGCTATTAGTCACCTGATTAACTGGCAGCAATGCGCTTTCACCCCTTGACAGACAGGCGGGGGCTGAACGGGAACACGATGATAAGCGATATCACCACACGCAGTCTCGACGCGAGCAACGCCTATGGGCTGACGCAGAAGGCAACGCAGTCAACCACGGACGGCACGGATGCTGCTGGCGGCGCACAGTCCTCGGATGCCGTATCCGGGTTCACCACGGCGCTGGATAACGCGGTCAAGGGTGCGATCAGCACCGGCAAGACTGCTGAAGCCCAGACTGCAGTCGGCCTGTCCGGCAAGGGAAACCTTACGGATATCGCTACCTCGGTCGAGGAAGCCAAGCTGACCCTGCAGACCGTAACGACAGTCAGGGACCGGGTGGTTCAGGCCTATCAGGACGTTATGAAGATGTCGATCTAGGGTCGCCATATGCATCATACGGTCGACATTCATGAAATCCTGCGTGAAACACTGATCGTGGCCGTAAAGATGGGAGCGCCATCCCTGCTGGCGTCTCTATGCGCGGGAATGCTGGTCTCCCTGTTTCAGGCCATGACGCAGGTCAGTGAGGCGACACTTTCCTTCGTGCCGAAATTCGTTGCCGCCATGGGCGCGCTCCTGCTGACGGGGTCGTTCATGTATTCCACCCTGCATACCTACGCACATACGATTTTTGACCAGATGGTCATGGTCGGCGGCTCATGACCGACCAGCGGATACGGCAGGCGGCTTACGTGAAATGATGGACGATCCGTCCTTTCCCGGCGGATCCATTGCCGTTCTGGCCGCCATGTTTCTGGTTGTCCTGTGCCGCGTCAGCGCCCTGATCATGACAGCCCCTGCCCTGGGGGAGACCACATCCCCCATGGTGGTCAGGGCCGGTCTCGCCCTTGCCACAACCGTCATGATCCTGCCGGTCGTGCAGGACCGTGTCATGGAGGTATCCGGGCAGGCGTTGCGCATACCGTCACTGGCGGTGGCGATTATCGCAGGCGAACTGCTGTATGGTGTCTTTATCGGAACCCTGGCCCGGCTTGTGGCTACGGCGCTTGCGATTTCCATGCAGATCATTGCCGTTTTCACCGGACTGGCCAGCGTGCTCCAGCCAGATGCCGAACTGGGCGCGGGCAGCACGGCCATCAGCCATATGGCATCATCGCTGATCCCGGTCATTTTCCTGATAACAGGCCTGTATATCCTTCCTCTGGCAGCGATTACGGGTTCGTACAACCTGTTTCCACCGGGGCATATGCCGCTGGTGGGTGACATGGCACGCAGTGTTACGGACTCCACATCGCAGACATTTGCCCTTGCCCTCCAGCTTGCAGCCCCTTTTGTCCTGATCGGAACCCTGTGGCCCGCCATGCTGGGGGTTCTGAACCGGCTTCTTCCTGCAATTCAGGTCTATTCACTGGCCATGCCGGCACAGTTGCTGGGCGGCGTACTGCTTCTGGCCATGCTGATTCAGGTCATGACCGGGTTCTGGCAGCAGCGGATGAGCGATCTGCTTGTCGGCCTGCCGGGGATAAACGCTGGCGTATCACACCATTAGGGGCAGAGACTGATGGCTGATGAAGGATCCGGCGGCGGCGAACGGAGTCAGGCCCCTACCGAAAGAAAACTGCAGACCGCGCGTGAGGAAGGCAACGTAGCCCAGTCCCGTGAACTGCCGATGCTGCTCGTGCTCGGGGCGTTTCTGATCATCTTCACCCTGACATCAGCCCAGTCAGGAACCAGATTTGTCGCGCATATGCGTGGCATCATGGGTCATTTCGACAGTATTCCGCCCGACATGACATCCATCAAGCGGGCCGCCATGCAGAGCGGGATGGAAGGGGTACTTCTTGCCGCGCCGCTCGTATGCATAAGCATTGTGGTGACCCTCATATGCGGTCTGTTGCAGACGGGCTTTCTCTGGCGGCCAGAGGCTCTTGTGCCCGATCTTACCCGCCTGTCGCCCATGCGGGGCATCAAGCGTCTTTTCAGCCTGAGCAACTTAGTGGAAACACTGAAAAGCTGCACCAAGTTCATCGTATTCGGACTGCTTCTGTACGGTGTAGCCAAGGGAACGCTGCAGGTAGCACCGGAAGCCGAACGCTGGACGATTACGCGCCTCACCAAAGAACTCACCTCGTGGTTCGCCTATGCCACGCTGGTCGTGCTGGTCGTGCAGTGCGCAATCGCTCTGCTTGATGATCTGTGGACGCGCTATAACCGAATACGCGGCCTGCGTATGAGCTTTCAGGATATCAAGGAAGAAAACCGCCAGACCGAAGGCGACCCCCTTGTCAAACGACGCCTGCAGATCATTCGCCGCAAACGCGCCCGCCGCCGCATGCTCGATGCCGTCAAGACGGCAACGGTCGTGGTGACGAACCCCACGCATTATGCCGTTGCACTCTTATATGAGACCGGTACGGAGAGCGCGCCCCAGATCATAGCCAAGGGAACGGACGACCTTGCCGCCCGTATCCGACACGCGGCCGAGGATGCGCGGGTGCCGGTCATTGCAAATCCACCCCTGGCACGCGCCCTGTATACAATCCCGCTGGATTCGGAAATTCCCCCGGAATATTTCCAGCCCGTTGCCGCCATCATAGCTTACGTGATGAAGCTCAAGACCCCCGGTTCGCGCACGCAGTTACGTTAGGCGAACAGAGCCATAGACACTCGGGAGCGCGTGTTTCTCCCGGTTACAAAGGGTAACCGGAAGGGCATATTGAAGGAAATCCTTGCATTTCATGGCGCGCATGCTAGTCAGAAACAGCATAGGCACAGGTGACGCGCTGGGGATGTTTCGGCCGCCATTCCATGCCCGTAAAAGCCATAGGCTCATGCCCACCCGCCCGGAACGGGGCTGGTTGGCAGTATCGTGCGGCCATGTCGCATGATGGAACCATGACTTTTTTCTGCCTGATGGCGGACGGGACAGACAACAGCGCGCTCGGGTCAGGGACAGCTCATGTCGATTTTTAATGCCCTTACTACGGCTGTCAGCGGAATTGACGCGCAGTCGACCGCATTTACAAATCTCAGTAACAACATCGCCAATAGCCAGACGGTGGGTTACAAGGCTGATTCCACGGCCTTTCAGGATTTTGTGGCAGACTCGTTAAACGGCAATTCCGCATCCGCCGACATTTCGGATTCCGTTTCGGCCCTGACCATCCAGCATGTTGACCAGCAGGGCACGGCCTCGGCCAGCACCGACAGCCTGGCCATGTCGATTTCCGGCAGCGGCCTCTTTGACGTGTCCAAGGAAACCGGCGCGACCACAGCCGGCTCGACCCAGTTCCAGAATGAGCAGTACTATACGCGTAACGGCGAATTCTATGAGAACAAGGAAGGCTATCTGGTCAATACCGCCGGGTATTATCTTGATGGCTACATGGTCAACAGCGAGACCGGGCAGCTCAATAACAATCTGACCCAGATCAATATCGCTAATGTCGGTTTCCGCCCCACGGAAACGACAACCCTGACCCAGACGGCCGTGGTTGGCAGCCTGCCGTCCGACAGCACGAACTACACACCGCAGACATATACGACCGCGCCCGTCACGACATATGACGCAAATGCCGAGGCCCATCAGGTCGGTCTTTCGTGGACGCAGAGCTCGAGCAACCCCCTGGTCTGGAATGTCAGCGCCTATGACGCCGGGGGAACGGGCACCATCGCGGCGAATGACTATCAGGTCACGTTCAACAGTGATGGCACACTGGCCTCTGTCATGAATGCGACGACAGGCGCCACCGTTGGCTCGACCACGACCGGCTCCGCCGTTTCGATCCCCATTTCGGCCGACTACGATGGGGTCACGCAGACCATGCAGCTTGACCTCGGCACGATTGGTGGCACAAGCGGCACCACCATGGCCGCCGCTGGCAGCAACAGCGTCAGCACAAGCCAGGTCTCTGCCCTGACGGCCGATACGACAGCCAACACCATCTCGATGGCCGCCAACACCAAGCTGGGCACGACCACGGGTTCGAACCAGTCCTATGTCACGGCACCGACCGATGTCGGAACGACGCCCGTGTCTGTCAAATGGACCCAGACATCCGCATCCCCCGCGACATGGACGGTTTCAGCGGTCAATCCTTATGACAGCTCCTCATCCTCGGGTGTCAGCTCCGACTCTTACAGCGTCGTTTTCAACTCGGACGGCACGGTCAAGTCGGTAACCGATCTGACCAATCCCAGCACAACGGTATCGGGGCTGAACAGCCTGACAGCATCCATCAATGGCACAAGCTACGCCATGGACCTCAGCGGAGCTTCCCTTTCAACAACGGCCCTGTCCACCGATACCACGTCCCTGACTTCCGACAGTGTATCGAGCGGTACGTATGAAGGCGCCGAGATTGAAAGCGACGGCTCCATCATGGCCGAGTTCGATAACGGCGATACGCAGCTTATCGGCAAGGTCGCCCTGAGCAACTTCGCCAATGTTGATGGCCTGAACGCTGTTGATGGACAGGCCTATACCGCTACCGCGAACTCTGGCAGCGCGAAAACGGGCGTTGTGGGTGAGAACGGCACGGGCACCGTATCGGTCGGGTATGTTGAATCCTCGACCACGGACCTGACCAGTGACCTGTCCTCGCTGATCGTTGCCCAGGAGGCCTATTCGGCCAATACGAAGGTGGTGACGACTGCTGACGAACTGCTCCAGACCACGATTGCCATGAAGCAGTCCTAATGATCTGACCGGTCCGCCATGGTGCGGACCGGTCTTTTCTATCTGGATAAACCGACCTTTTTCATGGCGATTACTGAAACTTCATCTCCACAGGTGTAAGATCCCGAAATCGGATTTTCCGAAGAAGCGTGGCTATAGCTGTTTAGCGGCCAGCCTGTAGCCAAAGCCGTGAACGGTCTCGATAAATGGTTCCGATTTGCCAAGAACGGCATGCAGCTTTGTGCGCATCCGGTAGATTGCCTTATCAATCGCACGAACCGTAATATCTTCATCAAGCAGCATAAGCAGGCGATCACGATGAACCGGTTTGGGCGCATTGCGGATCAGCGCATCAAGAAGCCGGAATTCATTTTCCGTAAGATGTATTTCGATATTGCTATGCAGCCATATCTTCCGCGTCGCCAGGTCAATTTTCCATCCCGCAAAATGGTAAACAAGGCTTTCCTTGCCCCGCAGGACCGCCATGTTCAGTCGCCGCGACAGATTACGGACGCGCGCGACAAGTTCACGCGGATGCAGGGGTTTTTCCAGATAATCATCCGCACCATTTTCCAGCCCGCGCAGGCGGTCGTTCATTGTGCAGCAGGATGTCGCGACAATAATCCCGGCTGATGTATCACGCCGTAATTCCGATATGACATCCAGCGCATTGCCATCGGGTAACTGTAATTCCAGCAGTATAATGTCGAATTTGCGGTACCGGATATGTCGTTTCATTTCCAGGATTGAGGTGGCAAGGTCCGTCACGCACCCCGAACCAAGCAGGACGGCGTTATACAGGTCGCGTGTTGTCTTTTCAGCTTCAACAAGCAGCACATGCGCATCCGTCCTGTCTCCCGTCATGAGTGCATTACTTTCAACCTATAGTAGTAACGGTGGATGCAGCGTCATTGAAACTACATATATCTCAAATACGGGATATATTAGGGAAACTATCAAGACAAGTGACTGCTAAAATATCAGCCATGTGTATAGCCCTCTTTTCCATTGGCATGACGTAATCTAGAGACGGATATATAGGATGGTGATATCTGTCTGCGTCAAAAACCGCAGAATATCTGGCCGATAGTTTTCCCATCAGAACAGTGCTGCGCTGCGTCGTTACCGTAATTTATCTGCGCGCAACAAACATAAATGGTACAGTAACATGTTAAATTGGTTTACTGAGCGTGCGCCTCTACGCAAAAAAATTACCGTAGTCACTGCCTGTCTCCAAGCCTACATGATCTTTCAGATCTTTGTTCAGATCATCTGCTTTGAGCTCCAGCTTTCCATTGAAAACCAGAGAATTATCACCCTTGGTGAGTTCCTCTTTGGTTCGGTCATGGTCGTGTGCATCCGGTGGGTCCTGATCAACCGTGTGGCCAAGCCGTTTGAGACCATTACGCGCCTGACCGAGCGGATCGCCGCCGGCACATTGAACGAAAACATCCCCTTCCTGAGCTGGACGGATTGCGCGGGACGACTGGCCAACGCGCTTTCGACCTTCCGTGACGCGCTTCTGCGCCAGATCGAACTCCAGAAGCAGGCAGCCGAAAGTGCGCGCAAGCAGGAACTGCTTGCCGAGCAGACACGCCAGCGCGAAATCCAGCAAAATGCCCTGATTGCCGATCTGGGGCAGGGCCTGAAAGCTCTGGCTGATGGCGACCTGACTTTCCACTTCTCGTCTCCCTTCGCCAAGGAGTTCGAGCCGCTTCGCCTGAACTTCAACGATGCGCTCATCTCCCTGTCCGACGCGATGACACGCGTTGCGTCCGCATCCTCCCTTATCCAGAATGGCGCGGTGGAAATCGCCCAGGCCTCGGATGACTTCGCGCAGAGGACGGAGCGCCAGGCCGCCGCACTGGGTCAGACAGCCGCATCCGTCAATAATGTCACGGGTGGCGTTTCCAACACGGCAACGGCAGCGCTTGAGACCAACCGTTCGGCCGATGTGGCGCATTCCTCTGTCCAGCGGTCCAGCGATGTCATGCAGAGCGCCATGGTCGCCATTGAGGAAATCGCAGCTTCTTCGGAAAAGGTCGCCGCGATTATCGGCATGATTGATGAGATCGCGTTCCAGACCAATCTCCTGTCCCTGAACGCAGGCGTGGAAGCTGCCCGTGCAGGGGAAGCAGGACGTGGCTTTGCCGTTGTCGCCAATGAAGTGCGTTCACTGGCACAGAGATCCGCTGACTCGGCCAAGCAGATCCGCGACCTGATCGGCATTTCCAAGCGTCACGTGACGGACGGTGTGAAGCTGGTTGAACAGACCAATAAAGAGCTCAGGACCGTCGTATCCCAGGTGGAATCCATCAGCGGCCATGTCTCCAAGATCGCAACCGTAGCGCGGGAGCAGGCAGCCAGCCTGAAGGAAATCAATACCACCGTCTCCCATATCGACACCACCACGCAGCAGAACGCGGCCATGGTTGAGGAGACCGCTGCGGCGGCGCATAACCTCAAAAGCCAGGCATCGAACCTGATGATGGTGGTCAGTCATTTCCACATGAGGGGCATCCCCGGGAAATCAAAGACCATAGCGGCACCTTCCGCCCCCCAGAAGAAGCTCTCATCTGGAGCCAAAGTGCCTGAAACCCTGAACGGATGGGCGGCTGATTTTTAATGCTTGCTTTCAATATGCTACATGGTGACCAGCAACAGGCGTTGCAGGTACTGACCTTTATGGTGAATGGGGAGTCCTATGCGCTCCCCATTCTCTACGTCATGGAAATCCGTATCTGGACAGGAGGGAGCCCGCTTCCGTCCGCTCCGGCCTACCTCAAGGGGGTCATGAACCTTCGGGGAGCGATGATCCCTGTCATTGATATGCATGTCATTTTCGCTACCGAGAAAAAGCATAAGACGGAAGACGAGAGTGGCAACGTCCCTGCGGCAGTGATTATTGTCGAACTAGGTGGCGAGCCTGCCGGCCTTCTTGTTGATAAAGTGCAAGATATTGTCACGCTGACCGCTGATGACATCAAACAGATCCCCACAGCAGCGGGACAGGAAACCCATAAGATCCTGAGCGGTCTGATAACGATCAAGGACCGGATTATCGGGCATCTTGATCTTGATGCATTCAGCAAATGGATTGAGTTGCCTAACCTGAACGGTTCTGAATCGGCCCCTGTAAAAGTGACCAATGGTTAATATCTGGATATCTGGTTTTGGGGTGTGAAAGACATCCCAATCAGATCGATTTCTCTTACTACATCCGCATTTTATTATAAGTCCTGAAACTATGGGAAACCATGTTTCAGGGCACGATGCCCGGCAGCGCATCTATTGAAGAACCTACAGAATTATGGACGTTTTCGCTTTGGAATATGAGGAAGCGAATAGTCCCGCCATTTAACGCGAAAGCGCCTCATCGCCTGCGCATATGCTTTCCCGTCCCCTCACTGGTAGAAAAGTACCAAGAATGAGGCCGATACACGTGGAATGAGCGGAGCACCTCCCACTTCGGGACACAATACACGCTTTTTGCGCTGTAGCTCGCAATCGTAACATGAGGCAAAGTGCATATAGATCCCGAAAGAATAGGAGCCTGAACATGATTCCTATCCTTCTCAATTCCCTCACACGCGATAACTGTGATTATCGCGTGTTATAGAAAGTATGTGAGAAGGCGCATTCCGTATCCATCGCGTTGCCACATTGCGACTGGATAACTTGGAGGGACATGCATCCTGTAAGGCTATAGACATCACCGATTTCCATGCAGGATCATCGCACATCAGCGTGACGCGGATTACCGCCATCCATCGAGCTACAGTCTATATAGAGACGTGACGGGATCACCGTCCTGGATGACGGCAGCGCGATGTGGCGAAAGCCCCTGTCAGGCCTGCCTACGGATTGGGTGCAAACTGACGCACTTTAATAATATTTACCGTCTGGACAGTCATCACCTGCAGTCCGATATTCCCACTGTTGGTAACCGCAGCAAATCAGGCGGGTCCTCAAACAGCCAGACTCAACGCGACATCCGTGCCTTGTCTTCCGGGGGGGTATCCTTCATCTGGATATACGGACCTTTGCCCACGTTAATCCCGTAGCTATCCGTAAAATCACGGCTGAAGTTTTCACGAACCTCATACCGTGGGCGGCCATTATAATCTATGCCGTCTATATAGGTTGTATGCCCGATTGTGGTGGAGAATTCCTGATATGTCTGTCCGCTGTCCGGCCGTATGCCGTTAATAACGGCTTCATGCCCAAAACGGGAAATATCTACATGCATGCCGCTTTCCGGGTCATCACATGTCTGGAAACTGGCCGGGCCAAGGCAGCGGGCTGAACACACCAACGGAAACAGCAGGAAGGTTCCGGTTATCAATACCGGCAAGCAGCCCCTTACAGTTTTCAGCATCCTGCATGCCTCCAGTTGGATTTCAGACATATTTCAGAGATATTTTTTAAGAATAGCCCATTGCGGCGCGGTTTTGCCGTTATCAATTTCCAGACCATAGGGATAGGAAGGACCAAAGTCTTTTCCCGTTCCCCAGTAATAAAATGGAAGGCTGTTATTATAACAAAACCGGATGGTCTTTTCCAGAGCTACCAGCCAACCCGTATCATCCTGCCCGTCGGGGCGATCCTGGCGTCCCACGCCACACTCACCAATATTCCCGTTCAGTCCATGATCACGCAGCCATTCCACAAAGGGCGTAATGCGTTTTATGCCGACATCTGCGGTTAATGCACTACCAGACACCATATCCCCGGCCGCAACTTCTTCATCCCAGTAATAATGGGTACCGGAATTATCGCGGTCGAGATAACAATGGGCCGAAAATACCAGACGCTGCAGCGGATCGTGTAACAGATGCAGCATCGGATTATTGGTTGGCCATGCCGCCGCGCTGGAAGATCCATATCCCTCCACCCAGACAGGCCGCTTGTCACCTGCCTGCCTGATCGCGGTAATGGCAGCCTGTGCAGCATCCTGCCAGATATGGCTTTGCTCCGCTATGGATGGGCCGGGCAGATTTGTCGGCTCTCCCATAAGATCCAGTCCTGAGATATTGGGCATATCTCCAAACACATGAATGAATTTCTTCCAGAAATCGGCAAACAGGTCTGCCGTCAGGTTTCCATCTCCCAGACGGAGATCCTGTCCCTGCGACCGATAATGACCATAATTATGGCATGGATCACAGATTACGTTTATTTTTAATGCTCTACACTGTTCAATAACAGACCTGTATATATGACAGTAATCCGCATCCAGTTCCCCTCCCAGTTGTGGCTGGAAATGTTCCCACAATCCGGGAAGGCGGATGTGCCTTATCCCCTGTGCCGCGTAATAGTGAAGCATTTCCTCTGTCGGGATACCGGGCGGGGTGTCCTCCAGCCCGGAACAATTGATTCCGCAGATAAAAACGGAAGTATTTTTCCGGTTGCCCCATGCTCTCCGATTATAGGGAAGAGCCGCCAATGCAGCCCCGGAAAGACCTGACAATAACAGCCTGCGGGTCAAATCCATTTTATATTTCTTCCATGCCGGGGAGATAGATTTCAACCGATACGACCATCATGGACTGTCTGCCTTTTCCTCTGTCACATCCTAACCCAGAAACAAAACCGCGGATTTCAGCACTTTGTATACCATTCGCATTTTCCGCTCATGTCGCACATATGCTGCGGCACGCAGGTCTCCCGACCTGCGGGGGGATAAATACTCGCAGGGGATGATGCCGTATCAAGGGGGGAAACAGGGGGCAACTCCATTGGCTCCGGCGGGATGACATCATAATGGTGAACGCATATGGGAACATGCCGACAGGGACCATCCGTACAGTTCCATGCCCATCGGCATTTCTCTTCATCAGCGTAAAGGGGGGAACTCCACAATAGCAGGAGCAGGCCAAACGCCCCACCTAATACATTGATTTGTTTTATGAAAACACGCTCCGCCAACCGGTGCCTCTTTCGGGTTCCTGTTTCGTACGATACCATGCCACTATTATCTGTCCAGCTTTCCCGGCCACGCGGCATAATGCATCATATGCCGTATCCTTTCACTGTTATGATGGTCCATGCGCTTCTTCATTTCCCTGCTTGAACAGGCCATGGGCGCCCTGCTCACATTTGCAGTCAACATATGGATGGCGCGGGACGGCCACCCCGAGGCCTATGGCGTATATGCCTTCTGGCTGACCATTGCGTGGATGGCAGGCACCGCCCAGTCAACGCTTGTGACCTCCCACCTCATGAGCCTGCCCCATGTGGACCTGACGCAGCGCAGAAGGCCCGAACAGTTTTTCCTGACCGTACAGCTTATCTTCATCATTGGCCTGACCTGCCTTACGGAAATTTTTTCTCAGGGCATGGCGTTTTCCGGCAGCATCTTCACTGCCGAGGGCGCGGTCCTGTTCGTGCCCGGCTTTCTCCTGTTCCAGTATGCCAGGGCTCTGGCCTTTTCACGTCAGCGGACCGTCATGGCGGCCAGCATTACCGGCTGTGCCCTGCTCCTGTGTATTGTGATGATCGGGTTCTATCATTTCAGTGGCCGACTGCCGGCCGCAAATGATGGGCTGCTCATTTCCGGTATGGCTTATGGGATAAGCGCGCTGATCTTTGTAATTGCGCTCATGAAGAAGCATTGCCTGCCCATGGGATGGCGCGCAATGAAGCCTTACCTGCATTATCTGCACAGTTCAGGCTGGATATTTCTAGGTGCGGCCTCATCCGAACTGACCAACCGGCTGTTCAGTTTCGCCACCGCCTGGCATTATGGCGCCAGTAGCCTTGCCGTGCTGAGCGCTACACAGATTGCCCTTCGCCCCGCGTGGATGATCAGTGCGGCATGGACCTCGATCGCCCAGCCCCGCATGGCCCATATGTGGGCGGAAAGCCGATACCGGCAGTTCTGGAAATTTCTTGCTGTGGGAACATTGATCCCTGTAACCGGCAGCCTTGTCTGGAGTGCCCTGGTATTCGTCAACTGGGACTTTTTAAGGCGGCTTCTGTACCACGACAATTATGCCAACACAGCGGAACTGATCCTATTATGGGGCGGGAATGTCATTCTTGGCAGTATCCTGGGGGGCTGGAATTGCGCGCTTCTGGCTACCAGACGCTTCCGTACCCTGGCCTATACGGACATTCTCGGTGCATTCGCTACCTGTGTAGCCATGGTGATCGTTATCAGGTTCCTGCCTTATCCATTCGTGATTACTGGCACCATGATGGGACAGATTACGCAGGTCATTGCACTGGGTGTAGTTCTTTATGGCATGCTCAGGACGACATCCCGGGCGTGACCTACTCTGGCCATATTCCGGCAGTGTCAGGCCCGTACCCCGGCCCCGCTAGCACGGGGCTCAGGAATGAAATCCAGAGAGCCGACACCAAACTTACCCAATGCCTTGCATATCTGCAGGTAATCCGCCGGGCGCCTGCGGAATAACCACAGCGCCCCATATACGACCAACTGGGCAAGGGCCACACCGTATATCCCCATGCGAGCCGTCATGGAATTATGGCCTATGGCCAGTCTTGCCATGGCAGAGTGCCGGGAGCTGCGTTGTACGCGTTTGCACATATATGCAAATGTCATGCGACCCGCTTCGTTAAACTCCCATACGCGCGCATTGGCGCACCATACAAACCGGCGTTTTTCATGCGCAAGCGTAAGCAGGAGCAGGGTATCTTCACCGCCACAACGGCCCAGTTTTTCATCAAACGGTGCCTCCCCGACCAGGCATGTGGCACGACGCATCATCGAATTACCGGTGCCCAGACCACGCGGCTGGGGCGGAAACCAGCGGAGTGGATAAATTCCCTCATCCTGCTTCATATGGAAATCAGTCGTATAGAAACGCCCATCTGCATCCCAGTCAGGCGCGCTTCCCCCTGCAAAAACAGGATATTTTGGCCCAAAACTGGCGTCGGCTCCCGTTCGTTCCAGACAGGAGAAATGCGCGACCAGCCAGTCAGGCTCCGGCGCTTCATCATCATCCACAAAGGCGATGAATGCTCCTTCTGCCGCGGCTACGCCACAGTTGCGGGCATGGGCGATATTGCGTACGCCAGCGGGAATATGGCGCAGGCAGACGGGGCTATCGGCCTGCAGGCGGGCCACGACATCCCGTGCCAGGCGGTCCGGATGATTATCCGCCACCACAATTTCCCATCCCAGCCCTTCGGGTACGCCGGTCTGGCCGATACAGGCATGCAGGGTTCGTTCCAGAAGGTCCATGCGATCATAACATGGAACGACAATGCTGACCGTGACCGGGCATTCCCGCGTAGCAACCGCCGAGGAATTATGCACAAATGCCGTCCTTATTCTGGCTGTATAACCGGCTGGCAGTAGAGCATATTTTTTCTGACCGTTACAGTAGGGGCATGCGGCATGGCTGAGCAGGCTGATTCCATTCTGGGTAGAAATATCCAGCAGACCGACTGGGTCAGTCGCCTTTCCACCATCCTTCTGTGCTGCATGATGCTCTTTTCAATCGTGAGCGTGCCGGATTTCAACCGCACCGGCACGGTTGCGGCCGGAACGGACCACGTCAATCCGATCAACCGGTTTGTATGGCTTGGACTGCTGAGCATGGCCCTTCCGCTCATCCGGGCGCGCTGGGTGCAGGTGCTGCGGTTGATGAAGGCATCATGGCTGCTGATAGGGCTTTTCCTTTATTTTACGTGCAGCACGACATGGGCGCTCGACCCGGCAATATCCACCCGTCGCGTCATGTTCGCGTGGATCGAGATCATTCTTGCGGTCACGCTCACATGCACCATGCGGGACAGGAAATATCTCCTGAAATACATTTTCATTTCCTGCATGGTGGCCGCCATAGCGGATCTGATCGTATGGATACTCATGCCGGGCTATGCCATGACCAGCGAGGGGCTGGCAGGGGTGCAGAGCCAGAAGAACGTGACCGGCCTGATCATGATGTATGGCCTGCTGGCTGGCGGTCCGCTTCTCCTCTATCGCCCCCCGAAACGGGAGCGCTACCGGATCATCGCGGGGATAGTGCTGCTGTTCCTGCTGCTTCTGGCCAGCCGTTCCAAGACCTGTCTGGGCATTATCCTGGTCACGCCCGTTACGCTCCTGCTGTTCATCAAACTGACACACAGCCGCATGTCGTTGTCCGTGGCCATTATCGTGTCACTTCTGGCCATCTTCACCTGCACGATATTTGGATATTTCCTGTGGTGTGAGGCCGAGAACATATCGCCCTTCGCCCTTTTCCAGGACATGACCTTTACCAGCCGAACCGACCTGTGGTCCTTCATGCTGGAGGAAATCCAGAAACGTCCGCTGTTCGGGGCCGGTTTCTATTCGTTCTGGTCAATTGACCCTTCGGTCCAGCCCAGCCTCAAGACATCCATGTGGTTCGGCAGCGAGGCGCATATCAACGAAGCCCATGATGGCTATCTGGACCTGCTCGCCACGGGCGGCGCGATAGGCTTTGTCTGGGGCATGGCGGTTATCGTCCGCACATTCGTGCTGGCGATTGATGCGCTTGCCAGAACCAGTCGCCCCAACCCGGCCACACCGACAGTCATGAGCTATCCCTTGGCGGAGCTGTCACGTTAACTGTAGTATGGTAGAGAGGAGTGATGAGCAAAGAGGTTGTGAGCTACAAAAGACATCGTTTTCCACGCGAA
>NZ_QUWV01000176.1 GCF_003403295.1 Komagataeibacter melaceti
GGGCGGGCGGGATGACAGGGGGGCTGGCCGGCTCAAGCGGGCGCTCATCAAGCGTGCGGCGCAGGGTGCCGTCGCCATCAATGGCCTTCATGATCTTGTCACGCACGTTCATCCGCCGGATCTGGCCAAGCTGGTCGCGTGCTTCGGTCAGGTCGGCCTCGCGCACCATTTCATCCACATGGGACTGGAATTCGGTCGCGAGCCCGCGTGCCTTCTTGATCAGGCCGGTAACCGTGCGGATGGCGACGGGCATGTCCTTCGGGCCGATCAGCAACAGGCCCACCACCCCGACCAGGGCAAATTCAGACCACGCGAAATCGAACATGAACCCTGTTTCCTTCACCACCGCCGGGGCATCGCGCCAGCCGCGCGCGCCCGTATCCTATCACAGCTTCCCGCACACCTATCATGCCCCGGACGGGTCAGGAACCTCGGGCGCGGTATCGGGCACTTCCACCAGCAGTTCCTCACGCCGGGGCAGGTCGCCCAGGTCCTTCAGGCCGAAATGCCGCAGGAACCCCGATGACGTACCCCACAGGATCGGCCGCCCCGGCACCTCCTTACGGCCCAGCGGCATGACGAGTTCCGCCTCCAGCAGGGTGTCGAGCACCTGCTGGCTCAGGCTCACGCCGCGGATTTCCTCGATCTCGGCACGGGTGCAGGGCTGGTGATAGGCGATGATGGCCAGCGTTTCCATGGTCGAGCGCGCCAGCCTGCGCGGGCGCGGCATCA
The DNA here is from genome assembly GCF_003403295.1 of Komagataeibacter melaceti. Taxonomy (GTDB): domain Bacteria; phylum Pseudomonadota; class Alphaproteobacteria; order Acetobacterales; family Acetobacteraceae; genus Komagataeibacter; species Komagataeibacter melaceti. The sequence goes on from NZ_QUWV01000176.1 coordinate 733, forward strand.
CGCGCGTCAGGCGCGATGCAAGGTCCGGCGCGGTGCGGAACTGCCAGCCGCCCGCCACCTCCACCAGCACGACGCCGCGCCCGGCATAACGCGCCACCAGCGCGGCCAGCACCGCCGCGACATAGGCGTCCCGGTCCGCCACATCATGCGGGACGCCGCCCTGCGCGCTCAGCACCTCGGCCACGGCGCGGGTGCTGAGCGGGTCGGCACGGGCAAAAATCAGGGCTTCCACCAGCCGGATGGAAAACTCCCGCACCCTTATGTCCGCACTGACTTCCATGCTTTCGGGCATGTCCAGCCCGGGCTGCTGGGGCGTATCATTCATCAGTCCAGTTCCCCTTCCGGTTCCGTTATCGCGGCTTCATCCACCAGGCGTTCACGCAGCAGGATACGGCCGAACTGCTCCGCCTGCCGCAGTTCGATCCGGCCATCGCGCGCCATTTCAAGGCTGGCGAGCAGCGTGCCCGCAACGGCGGCGCGGCGGCCGGTCTCCACCACGTCTTCCGTCGCGTCGGGCCGGGAGGGCAGTTCGGGCATGAACCGCTCCAGCCCGCACCACCGCGCCGGGTCGTTCGCACCGCCCAGCATCCGCCGCAGCCGTTCCAGCGCATCCTGCACGGTCCAGAACCGCAGCACACGCGGCTGATAGACGGATTTGCGCGCCCGCCGCCGCATGGCCGCCATGTAGCCGCGCATGAGCTGCGGCACGTCAACCGCCAGCCCTGAACGGTCAATGGCCACCAGGCTTTCCCCTGCCCCACGGCCAAAGACGTCATGCCCCAGTTGCGGCCGGTCGGCCAGCCAGCGGCCAAGCTGGACCATGCGTTCAAGTTCCAGCAGCCGCTCATGCAGCAGGGCGGCGGCTTCCTCGGCATCCGTTGCTTCAGCGTCATCCTCGGGCAGGAGAAGGCGTGACTTGAGCCATGCCAGCCATGCCGCCATGACCAGCCAGTCCGCCGCCAGTTCCAGCCGGACCTGCTGGGCGGAACGGACAACCGCCAGGAACTGTTCCACCACCTGCAGGATCGAGATGCGCCACAGGTCCACCTTCTGTGCCCGCGCCAGGTCCAGAAGCAGGTCCATCGGCCCCTCGAACCCTTCCAGATGCATGACAGGCGCGGTCGTTACCGGCGTGGATGGCGCGGAAATGGCGCTATCCCTCGTCACCGCTCCCCCAGACCGATGGCGCACGCACCGTCATGCTCAGGAATGGACCGGGTCACACGGCAGGCTTTTCGCCTTAACCTTCGCGCACAGCGCGCTGGCCTGCGCCCTGTCCAGCCCCTTGATCCGCAGCCGGTAGAATGTCTTGCCATTGCGTTCCGCCTTCACCACGGCGGGCTGATAGTCACCGAACAGGCCGGGGTAGCGGCTGGTCAGGCTGGTCCAGCTTTTCATGGCCGCTGCCTGCGTATCCAGCGCCGCAAGCTGCACCCCGTACGCACCGTCGCCCCCGTTCAGCGCACGGGGCGCGGGCGGCGGCAGATGGGCGGGAGCCGCCGGGGGTTCAGGCTGCGCGTGTACTTCCGGCGGCGGCGCAGCGGCGGGCGCGGGCGGGGCCGGAACTGGCGTGGCTGGAGCAGGCGGAGTTGCCGCAGGCCCGGTGGCCGGGGCGGCAGGCGCGGGCGGGGCCGCGCCATTGCCACCGGCCCCGGCGGGGGGCGTATCGGTGCCAGCGGTCTGTCCGTACTGCCGCGCCATGGCGTCGGGCTGTGGCTGTTCGGGCGGCGGGGAGAGGCGCATCACCCCGCCATCGGCCGACATGCCATCCGCCGCGCCAAGAATCTGCATCCCGCCCGGATCGGCGGGCTTGACCCGCACCGGTCCCGGTGGCGGCCCCAGAACGGGGATCCCGCCCTGATGGTGGCCAAACAGCGACCACCCCCCGATCGCCACCACCAGCACGCCGCCAAGCCCTGCTGCGCCATAGACCAGCTTGCGGGTCAGGGGATCGTTGCCCAGCAGGTTGCTGCCCGCCACCCGCGCCAGCAGGGCGCGGATGTCCATTCCCGCCCTGTTCGTGGCGGCGGCACGCGGGCGCCTGCCCTCGGGCGGTTCCATGGGGCGACGCGGGTCCAGATCGGGGTTGGAATCGGCCCCCATGCGTTCGCGCGCCCGCCTGTCCGGCGCCGCATAGGGGTCGGGGGCGGCCGGGTTGCGGCCGTCATCATCGGGCGGGGTGG
>NZ_QUWV01000177.1 GCF_003403295.1 Komagataeibacter melaceti
GGCGGACTTCTGGAAAGACGTGGAAACCTGGAGGGAAAGACAGTGAGAACGGTAACTCTTGGAATATCCTCCCTGCAGGAGACAAGGCGGCGGGCAGCCGCCGCGTTCCGTGGTGAACATGTGGGGGAGTTCATCAGTTTCGCCAGCGTGGATCTCCTGTGGCGTGTCCTGACCACAAAGCGTTGGGACATACTCAGGGCTATGACCGGGCAGGGTGAAATGGCCATTCGCGAAGTCGCCCGCCGGGTGGGACGTGACGTCAAGGCCGTTCATGGCGACGTGCAGGCTCTCCTGTCGGCCGGCGTCCTGGACCGCACCGAAAGCGGCCACGTGCTGTTTCCCTATGACGCCGTTCATGTGGATTTCACTTTGCGCAAGGCACTCTGAGCAGCTCCCGTCCGCGTTCAGCAACCATGGACGTGCGATCTTCTTAAATACGGGTGGCCCTTCGGGTTCGGTCGCCAAGCTTCTCCAGGCGGCTGTGCCGCCAGGAGAAGTCCAGCCCCCTGCGGGGTCTGTCCGCGTTCGCGCTAATGCTCCCCCACATCCTTGTTCACGATCGGCATGAAGTCGAAAAATGGATCGGGGAGCGTGACGGCTCCTCAACCTCCCTGTCACGCCTGCGGCGCGCCAGGGAGGCCCGTTACGGGGATTACGGC
>NZ_QUWV01000178.1 GCF_003403295.1 Komagataeibacter melaceti
CTTGATACCGAATTCCTGATCAGCGATTACGCATCGCTCTACCTCAACGCCAATTTCGGCTGGCCCATGGCGCCATCGGTCAACCTGTACGGTGGCGGGCCGTCATGGCCGCTGTCCTCGCCCGCCATCCGCATCCGCTACCGGCCCAGCGAGAAGTTCACCTTCATGTTCGCGGCCGCCGACGACAACCCGCCGGGCAACCGCTACAATTCCCTCCCCATCCAGCAGGCCACAGGGTCGATCAGCGGCTACAATTCCGACCCCACCAGCCAGACCACCAATGGCGCCAACGGCACGCAGTTCAACATGGGCACGGGCGCGCTGCTGATTACCGAACTGCAATACGCGCTCAACCCCCAGCCCGCCGACATGACCAACGTGACGAAAAACCCCGGCCTGCCGGGCGTGTACAAGCTGGGTGGGTACTA
>NZ_QUWV01000179.1 GCF_003403295.1 Komagataeibacter melaceti
AATACGCGCTCAACCCCCAGCCCGCCGACATGACCAACGTGACGAAAAACCCCGGCCTGCCGGGCGTGTACAAGCTGGGTGGGTACTACGACACGGCCAAATTCCCCGATTACCGCTACAACCGCAATGGCGGCTCGCTGGGTGCGGCATCGGTCAACCCCAACAGCACCCAGAGCGACCTGACGCCACGGTGGGACCGGGGCAACTGGATGGTCTATGGCATCATTGACCAGATGATCTGGCGGCCCTCGCTCACGTCACCACGCTCGGTGGGCGTGTTCGCGCGTGCGACCGGCAATGGCGGCGACCGCAACCTGATCAGCTTCGCCATTGACGCAGGTATCAACCTCAAGGCCCCGTTCAGGGGGCGTGACAATGATACGGTCGGTCTGGGCTGGGGGATCGGCCGCGCCAGTTCGGGCCAGCGCCAGTTCGACCGTGACAGCGGCACCATGGTGCAGGGCAATGAAAACCACCTTGAACTGACCTATCAGGCGCAGGTCACGCCATGGATGGTGATGCAGCCGGACTTCCAGTACGTCTGGCATCCCTCCGGCGGGGTCTATGACTGGACGACCTCCCGCCGCGTGGGCAACGAAGCCGTCTTTGGCCTGCATAGCAGCCTGACATTCTGACCTGCGGCAGTCACCTCAACCATCGGGGGTATGGATCATGCCCCCGATGGCCCTCGCCTGCCCCGCCGCCTCTTTTCCAGCGACAATACGGGATCAGTCACGCACCCCGTGGTCCATAAGCGGTGTTACATCCAGATGGGTGAATGTGGCGCTGCCCCCCTCGGCAAAGGCAATGACATGATCCGCGCCGGATGGTGGGAAAATCAGGTCCGTGATTACGACCGATCCCTCAAGTGACAGGACCTCGACCGAATTGCGGTCCACGATCACATGCACCGACAGGCTCCGCGCGGGCGGCATGTTGACGATATGCTCCCGACTGAAACGCGGGGAGAAATCCGTCCGCCCGGAATGGGACCGGTCCACTGACAGTGTATGACGGTCGAAATCATAGGCAATACGCGTGCCCGTTCCGTCATCGGGCGATGCGCGGACGATGAGGCCCGCGCTACGTGCGCCATTCCCCTGTATTTCAAAATGGATGTCCAGCACATCACCGCGAGCAGCATCGGGAAGTACCTTCTGCCCTGATGCAAGCTGAAACGCGCCGGGAGAATATGATTTCCGGCTGGCCACCAGCGCGGTGTAATGCGCATCTGGCGCAAAGCAGAGCCGGGGGCGATTATTGATGGTTTTCAGCCCGAGTGTCATAGGCAGGGTCATCTGGCCCTTCCACGGTTCGGTGGGAACCGTGTTGGCGTAATCCCAGTTGTTCATCCACCCGATTGTAAGCGGCGTCGCGGCCGGGCCGCCCGAAAACAGTATGGCCGCATAATGGTCCGCCCCGTGGTCGGCCCAGTCATATGCCGCCGGGTCGGAACCATCGGGCGGCAGGTTTTCCGCATGGAATGTCCGGCCATCGAATGAACCCACGAAATAGGTGGTCCCTGACCCGCCTGCTATGCTCCATGGGTTCACGCCAATCATCATGACCCATTTCTGCCGTGAGGCATCACCATCCAGCGGCAGGGGGAACAGGCTGGGCATTTCCCACAGCATGCCGGGCCGGGTGAAACCGGCGGGGCCAAAATCGCTCAGGAATGTCCAGTCGATCAGGTTGTCCGATCTGTACAGCTTGACCACAGGCGCATCCGCCACAACCGTTGTCATGACCCAGTAATGCCCCGGTTCATACCAGCTTACCGCCGGGTCACGAAAATGCATCGAGTCAGGGGAAAGGGTCAGGACAGGGTCCTTATGATATGCCTGCCACGTAAAACCGCCATCAAGGCTGTAGGCCAGTGACTGGGCCTGAATACCGGCCGAATGGCTGCTGCCTTCCTTGAATACACTGGTGTACAGCGCCACCAGTGCCGGTTTGTCCGCTGTGCCCAGACCGGATGTATTATTGCGGTCAACAACCACCGAACCGGAGAAAATATCCCTGTCATGGCTGAAGGGCATGGCCACAGCATGTTCCTGCCAGTGCAGCAGGTCCGTGCTGGTGGCATGCCCCCAGGACATGTTGCCCCATTCGGACGCCATGGGGTTATACTGATAGAAAATATGATAGACCCCATTGTAAAAAACGGGACCGTTGGGGTCATTCATCCAGTATTTATGCGGTGTATAATGTAATTCCGGGCGCCACTGGGGTGTCGCGGCCTGTGTGGCGCCGTCTTCCTGCGCTGCCATGGCTGGACCCGTCATTGCAGCGCAGAAAAGAGACATTCCAATCACCCACTTCTTTATCAATGGCGTACCCGATCATTGTAAAAACATCATTGCCCCACCGAGGCAAGGGCCACAAGGGGATTGCTCACGGTGGTATCACCACCCGAACGCAGGTCCTGCAGGAAGGCAACGAGATCTATGTTGGCCCGGTTCGCGGGAATGTCACCATACCCACCCAGACCATTCTGCCCGTAGGCAAGGTTGATCGCGCTGTCCTGACCGCTGATATTGATCTGGACGGTTGGCGCAAGCGCGCCGCCACGGCGGTTTTCCACCGTATCAATAAACGATTCAACCAGCCCGCCCGGCATTACGTAATGCGAGTACGACTGGAATGCGCGCGGGTTCTGCAGCGGGTTGGGGTCGAAATCCGAGCCCGCCGCCTGGTTCAGGTCGGTCGGGTTGCCCAGAACAAGCCCGCTGCCCCAGTTCATTGGCTTGAAATCACTGCGCACGCCATTGCCCACGAAGCCATAGACGCCATCCGGCCCGTCAATCCCGGCGGCAAAGGTCGTACGATGGCTTATGGTAAAGAGGTAATACTTGCCATCCTTGATATAGACCTGCGGGCGCTCGGTCTGGTCATTGACGCAGTTGCCCGAAATAAGCGGCGGAAGGAAACGCCACTTGGTCAACGACTTGTTCAGCGCCACGGCAAGGCCGATATTAGCCTTCTGGTACGTGGCACCCGAGTTCAGGACATCATCAAGGTTTTCGGCATAGGGATCGCCCGAACGGTAGCCCAGATCGGCCGCCGTGCAGTCGCGCGCGCCACGCTCACCCGCCGTATTCCCCTCAAACACCATGAAGGTGTAGCCGGGATGCGCCGGGTCTTCAAATGTAAACGGGTCGCGGAAGGAATAGAATTCGTTCTGCTGGCCTGTCTGGTAATATACCCCATCGGGCTGAAGTAATGGTTTGTGGTCATTGAAACCGCTGAACCATACATGCCGCAGGTCGGAATGGATCGTGCCGTTTGCTTTTGAAATAATGGCGACGGGAGGCGAAATATTGGTTCCATCCGCCGTGCGGTTGAAGCCCAGCGCCGTATAGAACACGGTTACATGGTTATCACCCGCGCGCACAAGCCGGGTCGAGCCGGACCATTCCGCGCTTTCTGTCAGGGTTGTGGAGCCGAACACCTTGGCGCTGGCCCCATCGGGGAACAGGTGGCCACCATAGATCCACCCGCCATTACGGGGCCTACGTGACGCCGGGATTCCGGCGCGGCGGTAGAAAAACCCGATACGGGCATGCACATGCCGGTCATCGAAGGTGTAGCCCGCATTGGGGTCGGCCGTGAGCGAGAAGATGACTTCCCACCCGTTATAGCTGAACTGGTTGGCCTGGGCGTCAATCAGTGTCCATGTATCCCAGATCCATACATCGGGGTTGGTCTGGGGGAAATCGGCCGGAATATCGGGCATTGTAAGCCGCGCGGGCAGTGAGTTGCCGCCGGTGGGGTTGGTCAGGCTGGAGCGCGCCTTGATCTGCCGCGCATCGGCCCGGGTCCAGCGCGACGTGAATGAATCAAAGGGGCTGTAGGCCTGCTGGGTATGTATTGTGGGCCGGGGATAACCCGGAACGCCCCCGCTGCTTTGCGCCCGTGCGGCGGGCATGCCGCCAAGCATGCCGGCGGACAGCATGCCCGCCCCCAGCAAAAGCCATTGCGACGTGCGGAAACGGTATGTCTTTTTTCTGGGCGTACCCAGACTTTTATTTGTAAGTTCCATTTTGCGTCCTCCGGCATCGCACACGTCCTGCCTTCGGACACTCTGCCGAAACGCAGGCCTATGGATCCGACATTACTTTTGAAAACACGCTGTATTTCTCAGAATTCATTCGTCATCAGCAATAGATGAAGCATTCATCGCGCTTTCTGCGCCATTTTGACGGAAGGTGTCATATTCCGTCACGATGTCTTGGGCACCAGATAGCGCTCGCTGCTCGAACGGAGGGATATCTGCCAAGTTTCTTTATAGTAAAAATATTTTTCATAATTACAGGGACAGTATTGCCGCTCAGTAATCTTCCGGATGGTTCCATTGCAGGATTCCCGTAGTAAAACCGCCACCATCCACCGGCTGTGTCATTACCACCGCATGGCGCCGCGCACGCGCGCCCGACATGTCGGTAACGATAACATCCACCCCCACGATCGTCTGGCTCCGCCCCCCGTCATCGGGCGTGGGGGTCTGGCCCGCCATGGCAAGGGCCTGCCGTACAACCGGCCCGGCAAGCAATGCTACGGGGTCGGCATCCCAGTACACACTCAGTTCAGGCAGGACCTGCGTTACAAGGGCTGGCTGTTGATTTTCACTGAGAACTGACCCGGGTTTTTCATCAGGAATTGACCCAGCCAGATGCTATTTCAGGCATAGTCGGGCGGGCGGT
>NZ_QUWV01000180.1 GCF_003403295.1 Komagataeibacter melaceti
CGATACCCGATACCCGATACCCGATACCCGATACCCGATACCCGATACCCGATACCCGATACCCGATACCAACCGTAGCCGCCTCTATGGCCATACCATTCCTGACGATGGGGGCAGTTGCGATGAGGCCGGGAATAATTTGTTCCATGTCCACGTCGGTTAAAAGGATAACCGCTTGCACCACGTGTCTATGTGAAACGCCTTTAGGACCTATTTCTCGCTGGAAAGGTGCCATTAGGATATCCGGTATCCGGTATCCGGTATCCGGTATCCGGTATCCGGTATCCGGTACCCGGACGGAAGCGGGTATCTGGATGAAACCGGGTATTTAATCATCGTTGATACGTATTTTATGTGCAGCAAAGCCGAGACCTTTTCCGGTAAAGGAAACGCTAGAACAACCTCTTACGTTAAATTAACATCGGCTTGCGGATTGCGAGCCAACTGCTTAACCCTCGTGATAATTGCCTCTGAAATATTGTTTTGGCAGGCGGCCTTATCGCTGCCTATGTTGTCACGTATCACTTGGGTACCGGGTACCGCCTGGGTTCCGGTTATCTGCAAGATACCCGATATCGGCTACCCATTGTGTCATTCATCGTCGCGTAAGGCGAAGCGCATGCCCCAATAAGAAAAAACGGTATGGGAAAACTCGCACCAGCCCCCGCCACCCGGCGCAAGGGGTGGGTCGCCGCGTAACCGCGCCGATCCCGCCGCAAGCGGCGCCCTTGCACCGGCCGTCGCGGCCCGGTCGCGCGGATGATGTCAAAACCAGAAATGGAGAAAGGCATCATGCGCCCACATCATATTCCCGCTACAGCCTCCCCTCGCCCGCCTGCCCCGATGCGCTGGGCCAATGTCACAGCCCCCCTGACCTGCACCCGCTGCGGCGTTACCTGGATGGCGGGTGATCCGGCCATCACCCTTCCCTGTCGCGGCTGTGATGCCGAACCTGGGCAGCCATGTCGGCGCTGGGCTGGTGGCAATGAGAATGTCTGTGCCCAACGTGATCGCGATGCCCGTCATGACGGGCTGCTGAAGGAATGCGAGGCGCTGACCTGGGACGGGCGGCACAGCAAGCCGCTACGGCTCTGGGCAAGCTCGGTGGGCGGCACTGTTCCGAATGCAGTCCGCACGGGGTCCCCGGTGGCGCGGTTTGCCGCGTGATCCCGGACCCACGGGGCTATGACCATATCATCGTGGCCCTGAGCGGCGGCAAGGACAGCATCGCGTCGCTGATCGCGGCACTGGAACTGGGGGCGCGGCCCGAAACCATCGAACTGTGGCACCATGACGTGGACGGGGGGGGGGAGGGGTTCATGGACTGGCCCTCCACCCCGGGCTATGTCCGCCAGATCGCCCGCGCCTTCCGTCTGCCATGCTACATGTCCTGGCGTGACGGCGGCATCCTGCGGGAGATGCTGCGCGACGGCACGCCAACTGCCCCGGTCAGTTTTGAGACCCCGGACGGGACCATGCGCAGGAGTGGGGAGGGGAAACCGGGCCGACGCCTGCGCTTTCCCCAGATCAGCGGGAACCTCGCCGTGCGCTGGTGCAGCAGTGTTGCCAAGATCGACGTCGCCGCCATGGCGCTACGCGGGCAGGACCGGTTCCTCGGTCGCCGGACGCTGTTCATCACCGGGGAACGCGCGGAAGAAAGCCCCGGTCGCGCGCGCTACGCCATCTTCGAGCCACATCGCACGGATACCCGCACCAGCCGGCGTCGGCCCCGCCATGTCGATCACTGGCGTCCGGTTCACGGATGGACCGAGGCGATGGTGTGGGACAGCCTCGGGCGGCACCGCATCGTGCCGGCCCTGCCATACCGGATCGGCTTTGGCCGACTGTCCTGCCTTGGCTGCATTTTCATGTCAGCCGACCAGGCCGCGACCTTCCGCCTCATCGCGCCCGATCGTTTTGCGCGCTTCGCCGCATGCGAACAGGCCTTCGGCTGCACGATACGGCGCGACATCAACCTGAATGCCCTTGCCGATCGGGGGCGCCCGTTCCCTGCTGCCCTGCAGCATCCCGGCCTGGTCCGGCAGGCCCTGTCGCCCGACTGGGCAGGCCCGGTGCTGACCGGGCATTGGTGCTTGCCCGCAGGGGCTTTCGGCGAGAGC
>NZ_QUWV01000181.1 GCF_003403295.1 Komagataeibacter melaceti
GCCCCGGCCCCGGCGGCACGCCCAGGAAGTTGCACAACTGCACCCGCCAGCGCGTGTAGAGCACGAAGCGGTCGGGCACCTCGGTCGGGTTGCGCGTCCATACGGCGGCGCGTTCGGTATCAAGGCTGGCGGTGGCGTTCATGATGGCGGCCTCCAGCATCTGGCACTGCGCGACAAAGGCACGGGCCTGCGCGCATTCCGCCGGTGCAAGGTTGCGCAGCCGCCATTCATTGAACCCGTAAACACGGAAAAACCGCCATGACTGCATGCCGCTATCCGTCCCGCCCATGGCGGGGTAGCCCATGTAGCGCCGCGCCAGCGCCAGTTCCGCATCCACCAGCGGCGTACCGGGCAGCGTGGCGGCGGTGGGAAAGGCGGGCGCAGGCGTGGGCGTGGGCACGGGTGCGGGCGTTGGCGTGGCCGTGGTGTCGGTGGTGGTGTCCGTGGTGGCGGGCACGGTGTCTGTCATGTCTGGCCCCCTGCTGTATCGGTCACGTCAGCCGCCGGTGCGCGCGCTGGCGCACCGGCGGGCACGGGCCTTACGCCCCCGCGCCAAGGCTTTCGATCACCACCCCGCGCTTGAGGTAGCTGTTGGTGGCGGTGGGGATGATGGTGGCGTTGGCCGTAAGGTCGGTGGGCAGCGCAAAGCCGCCAATCCACGACCACGACTGCGCGATGATCTGCGCCAGCCGGTCCAGCGCGGGGCGGGTGATCATGCACACGCCCTCCACATCCGTCAGTTCGCCGCCATCAAGCAGCGGGGCGTAATGCGTGCCGATATTGGCGTAATCCCCCTCCACCAGCGCGCCCTGCCCGCAGATGATGGCGCGGTGGATCGCCCCCGCCCCCAGCGAGGCCTGCTGCGGCGCTTCCGTGGTGGGGATGAAACGCACGCCCAGCAGGTCGAACACCTGCCCCGTCTGGTAGGTGTCGGAGCCGTACTGCCCGCGATAGAGCAGCTTGAAGTCATCATCACGGAACAGGCCCAGAAGCTGCGCATTGTCCAGGTAGCAGTGATAGACGCCGCCCTCGGGCGTGGGCACGTTGTTGTCGCGCAGGGTGGCCAGCGCGCCCAGTATGGACTGGACCGTCAGCATGTCGCCCGCCACCAGTGCCGCCGTGGTGGCGCGGTTGCCCGGGCGCAGCACCAGCGGCGCGGTCGCGGCCATGACCGCGTTGCCCGCCGTGGCGTCTGACACCGGCACATTGCCCGAAAGCCGCAGCGTGCCCGAAACCCCGTCCGGCGCGGTGGAGGTATTGGTGGCGTCCGCATTCGTGCCGACCAGCGTGTACGAACCCGCGCCGATGGTCACCGTCATGCCGTCCGAGGCCCCGACCGCGATCACCTGCCCCGCATCCGACAGGATGTTCTCGAACCCGCGGATGTCATCCACCGCCACCACCGTCCCGGCGGAACCCGCCGTGGTGGTGACGCGCGTATTGCCGCCCAGATAGCCGCCAACCCCGTTCTGCGCCCCGCCAAACAGCGCATTGCGCGCCAGCCGGTCCAGCGTCTGGCGGGCATTGACGCCAAGGCGCGCGGCATTGGCCAGGAACTGGTTGGCAATGCCCACGCCCTCGGTCACCTGGTTGAGGTCCATGGTGTTGCCGTACTGGTTGATGGTGAGGGTGTACTGCTCGACCGACCATTCGGCGGGGGTCATGCCGTTGTCAAAGCTGGTGTTGGCGGTGGGGTTGAGGGGTGTCGTGGCGGGCGGCAGCAGGCCGGCGCGGGTGTCGGTAATGGTCTGGCCGATGCGGGCGGGGAATTCCATCCGGTCGGCAATGGAGCGGAAGCCCAGCCGCGACTGGAGCGCATCCTGGAACGCGCGCGACAGGAACCCCTGCTGGATGACCGGCTGGAGGGCTGCGGGGAAATTGGCGATGGCCATGGGGCTCGGTTTCCTTGCAAGAACGAAAAAAGCCGCCCTGCGGATGCATGGGCGGCGGGTCGCGGCCATGGCGCGTGCGCCATGTGGGGCCGGGTGGGTGGTCAGGGGCGACACGGCGCGGGGCGCGCGGGTGCCGGTTTTACGTACCCCTTGC
>NZ_QUWV01000182.1 GCF_003403295.1 Komagataeibacter melaceti
GGCAAGGCCCGGCGTGACAACCGCACGCAGGATATCGAGGATGCGGCCAGCCGTGGCTTCGGTCCCGTGGACAAGGTCGCCGCCCGTGCGCGCCGTGAGCGCCTGACCGCCGATGAACCCGTGCTGGCCCCGCCCTTCTGGGGCCCGCGCACGCTGGAAGCCACGCCGGAGGCGGTGCTGCCGTTCCTGAACGAGCGTTCGCTGTACCAGTTCCAGTGGGGGTTCCGTAAGCAGGGCCGGTCGCTGGAGGACTTCATGGTCTGGGCGCGCCAGGAACTGCGCCCGGTGCTGCGCCGCATGCTGGCGCTGTGCGCGGAAAACGACATCCTGCACCCGCGCGCCAGCTACGGCTACTGGAAGGCGGCGGGCGAGGGCAATGACCTTGTCCTGTTCGG
>NZ_QUWV01000017.1 GCF_003403295.1 Komagataeibacter melaceti
CGCCTTGAGATTGCCACTGTCCGTGACGGTGTTCTGATCCGCACACCTGGTATCTTTCCTGTCAACGCGCGCGAATGGCATGGCCCTTACGCAGATGAGGCCGCGGCATTGGTTGATTTCCGGACGCGCGTTGCACGACCGCGCATTACGCCGGAGCGCCTGCGGCATTACAGGAAACACGGTTATTACGGGATAGTGCGGGGAGTGGAAGTGATCCAGCGCCGCAGCCCGTGGACTGGCGCGTCCGAACTGACGCCTTTCGAACTTGTGGAGGCCTGATCAG
>NZ_QUWV01000183.1 GCF_003403295.1 Komagataeibacter melaceti
TTCTCCTTTGCCGATACGCAGGTCAACGAGCCCCTGGTCCGCCAGCTCCATGGCGGGGACTTCATCGAGCGTGCTGAAAATGTCGTGCTGATCGGCGGTCCGGGAACCGGGAAAACCCACCTGGCGACCGCGCTGGCCATCCAGGCAATCACCCATCACAGGAAGAAGGCGCGCTTCTGGTCAACGGTCGACCTGGTCAATGCGCTCGAACAGGAAAAGACCGCCAACCGGGCCGGGCAGATTGCCGACAGGCTGCTCCGCCTGGATCTCGTGATCCTTGATGAACTCGGTTATCTCCCCTTCAGCGCATCTGGCGGCGCCCTGCTGTTCCATCTGCTCAGCCGCCTCTACGAGCGCACCAGTGTCATCATCACAACCAATCTGAGCTTCAGTGAATGGGGAGACGTCTTTGGTGACCCGAAGATGACAACGGCACTCCTCGATCGGCTGACCCATCACTGTCATATCCTCGAGACAGGAAATGACAGCTACAGGTTCCGCGCCAGCACCGCCGCCTCAAAAAACAGAAAGGACAGATCCTCTTCTTGACCGCCCGCCCGACTATGCCTGAAATAGCAGATGGCTGGGTCAATTCCTGATGAAAAACCCGGGTCAGTTCTCAGTGAAAATCAACA
>NZ_QUWV01000184.1 GCF_003403295.1 Komagataeibacter melaceti
GGCGTGCCCCCGCGCCGCCCCTGTTCCTGTCCCCCGCCCGCCATGAGCGGAGCAAGGCTGCGGAAATGCGCGCCCGCCAGCAACAATGCCCCTGCCCCCTTCGGCCCGCCGAATTTATGGCCCGACACCGCCACGCTATCAGCGCCCAGCGCCTGTGGCGTGACGGGAATACGGCCCGCCGCCTGCACGGCATCGACATGCACAAGCGCGCCATGGGCATGGCACAGCCGCGCGATTTCGGGCAGCGGGTTGATCACGCCGGTCTCGTTATTGGCCAGCATCACGCACACCAGCGCCGGTGTGGCATCGGCTGCCAGCATGCGCTCGAGCGCCACGATGTCGAGCACGCCATCCGCCTGCACGGGAATGACACCCGCACCCGTAACTGCGGCACGCACGGCGTCATGCTCGGTCGCGCCACACAGCACGCGCCGGCCACTGCCCTGCGCGCCAATGGCCAGCACGTTGGCTTCCGTCCCGCCGGAGGTGAACACGCAGTTTTCCGCCGTGACGCCAAACAGGGCGGCCATATCCTCACGCGCGGTTTCCAGCAGCGCGCGGGCACGCCGCCCCGCCCCATGCACCGAAGCGGGATTGCCCGCCACCTGTGCCGCCTGCGTCATGGCCACGAGTGCTTCGGGCCGGATCGGCTCGGACGCATTCGCGTCAAGATAGGTAAAGCCCCCCCGTGGGGTTGCATGCTGTCCAGCCATATGGGTTACGCCAAGTCCTTTTGCGACGGGAATTACGATTTATCTGGCATTTTGTGAATCCAAACCGCTATAAGGCAGCGCAACATAATATTTATTGCAACGTGTTATGGGTGAAAAACACCTGAACCCATACCGCTGCCCGAATGTCGCCCGCCCACCGGCGGGCATGGCAAGGAGAGCGAACCAGCACGACAACACCCGGCCCGATGGCGGAAAACCGTTTTCCCCCGCATGCACCGGGCCAGGCCACGCACCGCCATATCTGCCCCCCGCGCAGGGCACGCCTGCCGAAGACGCACTTTTATATGGTAGGTGCCACGCCCATAATAAGGCAAATGGGCATACTTTCGGGCTGGTGTGCCAGACCGGATCAATTCTGTTGCCCGTCATGTTTCAGCCGGACGAATACAGGATGAATTCCTGCTCCGCGGATGGATGACTGGCGGGTAATGGCGTTTTCTCTGCCTGCCGACCTGACGGGGCATCGCCGGTCGGGCAGGCTGTAACAGTAACCGTTCCCGATGCAATGCCTGGAATGCACGGGGAAACGCAAATGCGGGACACCTATGCCTGAGGTCATGTTTGCCGGCCCTGATGGCCGTCTGGAAGGTCGATACCACCATTCAAGCGCGCCCAACGCGCCGCTTGCCCTGGTGCTGCATCCCCATCCGCTGCACGGCGGGACCATGAATAACCGCATCACCTATGCGATGTACCGCGCATTCGAGAAAATGGGTTTCTCGGTCATGCGCTACAATTCGCGCGGGGTTGGCCGCTCACAGGGCCGCTATGACGGTGGTATTGGCGAGATTTCGGACGCCGCCGCCGCCCTTGACTGGATGCAGATGATCAACCCGAACGCCAGCGGCCTGTGGATCGCGGGGTATTCCTTCGGCGCGTTCGTGGGCATGCAGCTTCTCATGCGCCGCCCCGAGATCACCGGCTGGATCAGCGTGGCCCCCCCCGCCAACCACTACGACTTCGGCTTCCTTGCGCCATGTCCGTGCGGCGGGCTCATGATCGCGGGTGAAAATGACGAACTCGTGCCCGAACCCGCCATCCGCAAGCTGGTGGACAAGCTGAACACCCAGAAGGGCGTTACGGTGGATTACCGCATCTTCAAGGGTGCCGACCATGTCTTCGCCAACCATGCCGACCAGGTGGCCGAGGCGCTGGAAGACCATGTCAGCACCGTCATGAACCGCAAGGCGCTGGCGCTGGCGGCTGACTGATTTACCACCCCGGCCCCGCCGGGCTGTTCCATGACGTGCCGTGAACATGCTAGAGGCTGGTCCGCACCGGGGCGGCCCGGCCAGCGATGCATCTTACAGCGCGGAACAGATCATGCCCAAGAGTGAATTCCTCCGGGAAGCCGAAGCACGCGGCTTCATATTCCAGTGCACGGACATGGAGGCGCTCGACGCCGCCATGCAGTCCGGGCCGGTCGGGGGTTATATCGGTTTCGACCCCACGGCGGACAGCCTGCACGTGGGCAGCCTGATCCAGATCATGATGCTGCGCCTGCTGCACCGCCACGGCCACCGCGCGGTGGCGCTGGTGGGTGGCGGCACGGCCAAGATTGGCGACCCCTCCTTTAGGGAGGAAGCGCGCAAGCTCATGACGCAGGAGACCATCGCCACCAACCTGCGCGGGGTTGAGGGCTGCCTGCGCCAGTTCCTGCCGCTGGGCGAAGGGCCGAAGGACGCGCTGCTGACCAACAACGCCGACTGGCTGGACCGCCTTTCCTACATCGACCTGCTGCGGGATGTGGGCATCCATTTTTCCGTCAACCGCATGCTGTCGTTCGATTCGGTGCGTTCGCGCCTGGAACGTGAGCAGGGCCTGACGTTCCTGGAGTTCAATTACTCCATCCTCCAGTCCTATGATTTCCGGGAACTGAACAGCCGTCATGGCGTGACGCTGCAGATGGGGGGATCGGACCAGTGGGGCAACATCGTCTCAGGCATTGATCTTGTCCGCAGGATGAATGGCGCACAGGTGTTCGGCCTGACAACGCCACTGCTCACCACCAGTTCCGGGGCGAAGATGGGCAAGACGGCGCAGGGTGCCGTCTGGCTCTCGCCGCTGCGGCTGCCGGTGTTCGATTACTGGCAGTTCTGGCGCAATGTGGAGGATGCGGATGTGGGCCGCTTCCTCAAGCTATTCACCGACCTGCCGGTGGCGGAATGTGACCGGCTGGCAGCACTGGGCGGCGCCGAGATCAACGAGGCGAAGAAGGTCCTGGCCACCGAGGCCACGGCCCTGTGCCACGGCCGCGCCGCGGCCGAAGCCGCGGCCGAGGCCGCGCGCCGCACATTCGAGGAAGGGGCCGTGACCGCTGCCGCCCTGCCCTCCGTCCCGCTGCCCGCCGGACTGCTGACCGAGGGGCTGCCCGCCTTCCGCCTGTTTGTGGAGGCCGGTTTCGCCTCCAGCAACGGCGAGGCCCGCCGCCTGATCCGTGGCGGCGGAGCGCGGGTGAATGACGTGGTCATAACCGACGAGGCCCAGCCCATATCCGACGCCGACCTGCTGGATGGCGCGGTCAAGCTCTCCGCCGGGCGCAAGCGGCACATCCTGGTCCGCCCGGTCTGATTCCATGGCGGGCAGGCGCGCGGGACGGTTACCACCACGGCAGGGCGACCTGTTCGCCCCGCCACCTGAACCGCCCGCGCCCGCCATCCAGATCCCCCGGCTCCCGCCGGTCGAACCCGGGCTGTGGGCCCGGCTGGCGCGGTCGCAGTTTCGCGCGCGGTTCCATCTGGGCACGGCGGAGCGCGCCTATCTGGCCGACCGTGGCCTGCCTGAAGTCATGACCCATGCGGCCAGCTTCATCGCGACCCGCCTCGCCCCCGCCCATCCTGCCCGCGATGGCAGGCAGACACCATGGCGCGGGCACCCGGTTTTCATAGCCCAGCACGCAACCGGCACCTGCTGCCGGGGCTGCGTGGCCAAATGGCATGCCATACCGGCGGGCCAGCCGCTCGATGCCGGGCAGCAGGCCTATATCCTGTCGGTCATACGCGAGTGGCTGCGCCGGGATCAGGCCAGTACGGCTCCAGCGCCGTCCACACCTGCCCACCGCTGACCCAGCACCTGTAGGCACGCGCCATGCACTGCATGCCATGCTGCCCGCCACCGGGCACATCGGCATGACCGCCGGGACCGAACGCCCACATATGGTACGGGCAGACAATCCGGCCCCCCACCACATACCCGGCGGACAGGCGGGCATCGCCATGCGGGCAGCGGTCATCCAGCACGGCGGGGCGGTCATCCGCGCCCACCCACACCACCAGCGCGGGCCCGGCGCACATCACACGCCGCGGGGCCATGCGTGCGGCAGACAGTGCGCACAGGGCATGGGAACCCGGGTCATCCTGCTTCATTAAGTGCATGCCTCCGCTGGTTTTCCGATAGCATCTTACGTGCGATGGGCGTGTCGTCTATCGTGCTTGCCACGCTACAGGTACGCGGCATACCGGCCGCCATTAACAGGATTTGATGACGCATGGTTCTCTCCCCCCGGCATGAACAGCTTCTGGACCGCCTGGCTGAAGTCGCGGTCCGTATCGGCCTGAACATCGCGCATGGCCAGCAGCTCCTGATCACGGCGCCGCTGGACGCCGTGCCGCTGGTGCGCCGGATTACCGAACATGCCTACAAAGCCGGGGCTGCGCTGGTCACGCCGTTCTATTCCGATGACGTAGCCACCCTCGCCCGTTTCCATTACGCCGCCGATGACACGCTGGACGCCGCCGCCGACTGGCTGCACGAAGGCATGGCCAATGCCTACCGCAAGGGGGCGGCCCGCATGGCGATTACCGGCGGCAACCCCGTGCTGCTGGCCAATGAAGACCCCGAGCGCGTCTCGCGCGTGTCACGCGCGGCCTCACGCGCGGGGCGGCCCGCCATGGAGCTGATCACGCGCTTTGCCGTCAACTGGAACATCGTGGCCTTCGCCACCCCGGCATGGGCGGCGCAGGTCTTTCCCGACCTGCCGCAGGACGAGGCGGTAAGCCGCCTGTGGGATGCGATCTTCCAGGCATCCCGCGTGATGGTGGATGACCCGGTGGCCGAATGGAAAGCCCATAACGCCTATCTCAACCGGCGCACGGCGTGGCTCAACGAACGTCGCTTCGCGGCGCTGCATTTCAGCGGGCCGGATACGGACCTGACGGTGGGGCTGGCCGATGGCCATTCCTGGGCCGGGGGGGCGGAACCCGCGGGCAACGGCATTGTCTGCAACCCCAACATCCCGACCGAGGAAGTGTTCACCACCCCGCATGCCCGCAAGGTGCATGGCCATGTCCGCGCCACCAAGCCGCTGTTCCACCAGGGCACGCTGATTGATGACATCCGCGTACGCTTTGAGGAAGGCCGCATTGTCGAGGCCCATGCCAGCACCGGGCAGGCGGTTCTGGAGCGTATTCTCGATACCGATGACGGCGCGCGCAGGCTGGGTGAAGTCGCACTGGTGCCCGCGTCCTCCCCCATTTCACAAAGCGGCATCCTGTTCCGCAACACGCTGTTTGACGAGAATGCATCCAGCCACATCGCGCTGGGCCAGTCCTATGCCAAGTGCATGTGCGATACCGAAAACCTGACCGAGGCCCAACTGACCCGGCAGGGGGCGAATACCAGTTTCATCCATATTGACTGGATGATCGGGTCCAGCAAAATCGACGTTGACGCCATCAACCACGATGGCAGCCGCGAACCCCTGATGAGACAGGGCGAATGGAGCAACCAGCCATGACCTATCCTTCCATCCGCAAAATGCTGCTGGCCACCGCCTGCGCCCTTGCCGTGGCCCACCTGCCCGCCGGCATACGCCATGCCGCCGCCCAGCAGCCCGGTGCCCAGCAGGCCGCCCCCAACGTGCAGCAGCTTACCCCCGAGCAGGAAGCCGCCCTCAACCGTGATGTGGAGACCGTGGCGCGCTACAAGCTGCCGAGCAATTTCTTCGCGCGGATGCTGCCCGTCATCCAGCAGATCAAGCTTGCGCACATCTCCCCGCCGGATACGCCGAGCATGACGCTGGAAGAAACCATCAGCCGCACCGAAGCCATGCCGCAGCTCCGCCCGATCCTGCAGCGCAACCGCATGTCGGCGCGTGAGTTCGTGATGAACATCACCACCTTCGGCATGACGCAGGCCGTCATCACGCATCCGCCGCAGGACGGCAACGACATGCCGCCGCTCAACCCCGATAACGTCACCCTGCTCAAATCCCACCCCGCCGAGGTACAGGCCCTGATCCAGGCCATGGGCGGCAACGAACAGCAGGGCCAGCAGCGTTAAGGCTGTTTTCAGGACGCTTCCGGAAACGCCGCCTTCTTGAAAAAAGGCGGCACCCAGAAACTTTTACTATTCTTACCTAGCAGCCTGTCGGGTTGGGGTACCCTGTGAAGGGGGGCGGTTGTAAGGTTATGAGATGAGCAGCTTTATCCCGTTTGACCGGTCT
>NZ_QUWV01000185.1 GCF_003403295.1 Komagataeibacter melaceti
AGTCCAGACCGCCAATCATCGCCCTAAAGCAACAATCGCGCCGCCAGCATATCCCTTCCAGATACTCTCTATATTCTCTTGTCAAAGATCAAAGCCCCAACAGGGCCGAGTAACCTAGCAAATCCACCGGAGAAGCTCAAGAAGTTTCCTCAGCGCCGCCGGTGAAGCGGGATATAGGACCACCCCAGCTAACCGTCAATCAAAAAAT
>NZ_QUWV01000186.1 GCF_003403295.1 Komagataeibacter melaceti
TCCGACCTGATGATCGACCCGCTGACATTCACCATCGGCACCGGCACGGAAGATGACCGCAAGCTGGGGGAATGGACGCTGGAGGGCATCCGCCTGATCCGCGAACGCTTCCCCGACATCCAGATCGTTCTGGGGCTGTCCAACATCTCGTTCGGGCTGAACCCGGCGGCGCGCGCGGTGCTGAACTCGGTCTTCCTTGACCACGCGGTGCGCGCGGGCATGACGGCGGCGATCGTGCATGTGTCGAAAATCCGCCCGCTGCACATGATCGCGGCCGAGGAAGTGAAGGTGGCCGAGGACCTGATCTTCGACCGCCGCGCCGAGGGCTACGACCCGCTGCAGCGCATGCTGGAAATCTTTGCCGACCGCAAGGCCGCCGATGCGGTCAAGAAGGCCCGCGCCGAGACCGCGACCGAACGCCTGAAGGACCGCATTGTCGATGG
>NZ_QUWV01000187.1 GCF_003403295.1 Komagataeibacter melaceti
TCTTTGCCGACCGCAAGGCCGCCGATGCGGTCAAGAAGGCCCGCGCCGAGACCGCGACCGAACGCCTGAAGGACCGCATTGTCGATGGCGACCGCAAGGGGCTGGAAGATGACCTTGCGGAAGCGATGAAAGAGATGTCGCCGCTCGACATCATCAACACCGTGCTGCTTGATGGCATGAAAGTGGTGGGCGAACTGTTTGGCGCGGGCAAGATGCAGTTGCCCTTCGTGCTCCAGTCCGCCGAGACGATGAAGACCGCCGTGGCATGGCTCGAGCCGCACATGGAACGGACCGAGGGGCAGACGCGCG
>NZ_QUWV01000188.1 GCF_003403295.1 Komagataeibacter melaceti
CTTCCGTAAAACGACTGCGCTTCATCCGTCCGTATCCTTCTCGATCGGACTCTACTTTTAAATGGTTACATTTCCGGGGGGCACGTCATAACCATCGACATTTTTATACATAGGGAAAGTCCCAATAAAGCTCTTTGTGTATTTTATTTGTAGAGAGCAGACGGCCAAACCGTGTCCGTTATACGGAAAGGTAGATTCAGGAACTGTATGTCTGCGAAGAGGGCGACTGCCGCCTGTCTGGTTCATATTACTGAGCAGACAGGCGGCCTTTGGGAAAAGCGGGCCGTCCGGTTTTGGCAAAAGAGGCGTGCTGGCAGACAATCGAAATCATTAGATGTTATAATTTCCATTATGATTTTAAGACTTTGACGCGGGACGTATCCGAAGGTAATTTTAAGGAAATATAATTCATCTTGGTGCGTTTGGAAATTATTTCATGTATAGATGGTTTGATGCATCCGTTGCAAGCGACATAAACAATAAAACTTGGAACTATAGTTCTACCCACTATCGTTGTGGTGAACTAAAACAGCTATCGAAGCTCTTTGATGCACCTTTCCTAGATGATTTACATAAATCCATGATGAGGCGGGTTTTCTCCGCTGGTGCTTCAATAGCGAACTTGAGTGTAGAGCTCGGATACATTGATAAAATGCCGTACGCAAAACCTGGTGTGGCAGATAAAAGAGAGATCGGAGACGCAATTATATTTGGCATTGAGGAAATAATCAGCCCGAGTGGCGTAATAATTTCTTCGAACGCCCGTGCGGTCGTACTACAGGCTAAAATAGCCACATCAAAGATGCAGTTAAGTGCTCCAACTATTCCAATCCAGCCTAATACCCCTGATAGCAGTACACGTAAAGAATTAGATCTTTTAAGTAAATGGCCGCCTTTCAAACTTTACGAGCGGTCAAGGAGTTCAGGGCCCTACATCTCGCGTATTTTTGATTTGGCAGGACATAAAAGCTCCCCTTTTCCCTTTGGCTGGTATCTTGCCGCGCCTAGGACTAGTTCTCCGCCTAATCCTCCTCTTCATTCAGTATGGCCGTCTTGGTGGATGTTGGGAGGGGCAATTTTAGGACAGAGCTGTGACACTCAGTTTGGTGACTTCCTAAGAACTTTTTTACAAGGAAACAAGCTTCCCACAATAAGAGGCCTCTTAGAAGTAGGGGCTTCTTATAAGCCGAAAGGTAGTGCTGGTATTGCAACTGATTGGGATGTTCTATGCCAAACAATCTACGATTTAGTCTGTAAAAACACACCCTCACAAACCGTATTCGCCGGGATTTCTCCGCTCGCGACTGGATCTCTGGCTAAAATAAAAAAAATCCCTTTGTCATTAATTTTTCCTCCCTATTTTCTTTTAAATCCAATTTGGTCCACCAGAGGAGGTGACGATATTTTTTTTAAATATTATAATAATCGAGCTTCCCTTTATAATGTGGAGTTTTCCGAAGACGGAAAAATTATTAAATATCAATTTGACCGATTCAGGAATGATAAGAAGCATTATTATAAGTCTAAGAAAAAAAGAAACATTCCGGTTATTATAATTAAGTCCATTCAAATGATGGAAGAAAGTGAAGGACCCGTGCAGCCGTTGTCTTCTGAGGAAATATGACTCAGCGCCCGTATCGCCGATAGGTACCTTATCGGGCGCCCAAACTCAGCGAAATCGGTTATTGGAAGGGAAAGACCAAAACAGTCATTCGCAGCGCTCACGTTCACGACGTCTACCAATCCTTCGGCAGACGTTGAAACGCCGACTATAAACTTTCCAAGCGTATATTGTTGATTTTCACTGAGAACTGACCCGGGTAGGGCGGAAATTTTCATCGAGATTTGACCCATGCCTTCACACTCCCCGGCAGCATCTGCTGGGGGTTTGAGGAGTGATTGACATGGAGCTTCTGAGTGTGATCCGTCGGTGGCACTGCCGGGATCATCTTCCGATCCGCGAGATCGAACGCCGGACGGGACTGTCACGCAATACGATTGAATTGCCCCGGGTTTTATGGAGACAGAACGACCCGTGAGGTAAGAGTATAGTCATGAGTAATAAATCGAAGCGTTTTCCGCCTGAATTTCGTGAACGTGCAGCCCGCATGGTTCTGGAGGAAGAGAAGAACCATCCTTCGCGGTGGTCTGCGGTGATGATGATCGCTCCAAAACTGGATATTCATCCTGACACGCTGTCAAAATGGACCCGTCTGCATGAGCGGGCCAATGCACCTGCGGTGAGTGAGTTGCCTGATCGGGAGAAGATCAGGCAACTGGAGCGAGAGAACCGCGAATTGCGTCAGGCCAATGAAATCCTGCGTAAGGCGTCGGCATATTTTGCCCAGGCGGAACTCGACCGCCGGTTCAGGCCATGACCCGCTTCATTGAGAAGCATCGGCAGACATATGGTGTCGGGTCAATCTGCAAGATCCTGCTGATTGCGCCATCTGTCTATTATGCAACTGTTGCCAGACAGAAAAATCCCTGTGTGCGCAGCCAGAAAGACAAAGAGCTGCGCGATGAAATCCGTAGAGTATGGAACGATAATTTTTGTGTCTATGGAGCGCGTAAGGTTTGGCATCAGCTCAGACGCGAGGGCAGGACTATCGCCCGCTGCACGGTAGAGCGACTGATGCGCCAGATGGGACTTAAAGGCGTTATGCGTGGCAAGGGGATCAGAACCACACGGCCTGATCCGCAACGTCCCTGCCCACAGGATCTGGTGCAGCGCCAGTTTCATGCTCCAGTCCCCAACAGGCTCTGGGTTTCGGATTTTACTTACGTTTCCACATGGCAGGGCTTTGTTTATGCGGCCTTCATCATTGATGTGTTTGCCCGCGTGATTGTGGGCTGGCGCGTCTCGTCCACTGCCCATACCAACTTCGTACTGGACGCCCTGGAGCAGGCTCTGTGCCAGAGGCGGCCTGAGGGAAAAGTGACCCACCATTCAGACCGCGGCTGTCAGTATGTGTCCATTCGCTACACGCAAAGACTGGCTGAAGCGGGTCTCGTTGCTTCTGTCGGAAGCGTTGGAGATTCCTATGATAACGCTCTGGCGGAAACCATTAACGGGCTCTACAAAACCGAACCCATCTATCGGCAGGGGCCATGGAAAAACAGGGAAGCGGTTGAACTGGCAACACTTAAATGGGTCGACTGGTTCAACAATCGACGGATACTGTCCTCCATTGGAAACATCCCCCCAGCAGAAGCTGAAGCTCGCTTTTATGCACAACAGAAATCACATGCATTAGCCGCGTAGTTCAGATAAAAAACGTCTCCATAAAACCCGGGGCAATTCAAAATAGACAAGATTGGCTTGGAGAGTTTCTAAAATATCCACCTCATGTCGTAGATATTTTTAAATTCTCCTTCATATCTGTCTTTGGAAAACACCCTAAAAACCCTTTAAATCCATTCCTATAGACTATGCATTTTGAATTACTTGGCTCTTTTTTCCTATTCTCCTTATTTTTCCTTATATATAAAAACTCCCATATATAATCCCATTTTTCTTGCTTATCGTATTTTTCACTTTCGGCGTACGAGCAGACACTTTTTTTCGTGTTTTGCGCTTGGGTTTTTATTATCCTACGCAAGGAAAATAGGTTTTTTCGAATATATAAAAACACAAAAATACTCAGAATATTATGCACCAATGACTATAACAATATTTTTTATGATAGAAATAATTTCTAAGAATTTTTATTTTTCAATTGGCTTCCTATTTCTTAAATCTGGCTTTCTGACATTGTCTTTGTTGTCTAATACAGAAGCGTGTAAATTTTTAGATAGCAAACCTGTCCAATTCCTAGGAAAAATATCTTTTCCCCTATTTCTTTTCCAATTTCCTATTTTGATATCGTTTACGAGTTACTTAATAACGAAATATTATTATTTCAACCCCACCCCATTGATGGCTATTGCGATTGCAACATCAGGTGTTGTGTTAAGTATCATATTAGCCACTGCATTGTATCCAATAGAAATTTTAACTCAGAAAATTTGTAATTATATATATAAGATAACAAAAATAGCTTTCAATGTTTAGTTTTTTAGAGGAAATACACCTCCTGACCATCATGATTGCCTGTTTTTTCATTCGTTCAGGAGGTTCAATTCCCATTCCCTGAAGCCGTTCCAGCAAAGCAAAAACGGCAGAGGCATCCTCTGCACTGACAGCAGGTTTTCCATTGTTAGCCACCAGGGCTTTGCCTGCGTTTCTGTCCTGTTTGATTTTTTCCAGAATAGCCACTGTCAGCCATTCTCCGGCTTTCATGCCCTGTTTCTGGCTCTGTGTAATCACAGCTTGCCGGACATCAGCAGATATCCCCCTGATGCCCCATATGTTGATTTTCACTGAGAACTGACCCGGGTTTTTCATCAGAAATTGACCCAGCCAGCTGCTATTTCAGGCATAGTCGGGCGGGCGGTCAAGAAGAGGATCTGTCCTTTCTGTTTTTTGACGCGGCGGTGCTGGCGCGGAACCTGTAGCTGTCATTTCCTGTCTCGAGGATATGACAGTGATGGGTCAGCCGATCGAGGAGCGCGCCATCCTAAAAAAAGCTACCGCGTATTTCGCCAGGAATGCAAAGTGAGATACGCCTTCATTGCCGAGCATAGTGATCGTTTTGGAGTTCGGGCGATGTGCCGCTGTCTGGCCGTACAGCCCAGTGGTTACTATGCCTGGCGGAAGGAGCACTGAGCCGACGGGCTTGCGAGGACATCCGACAGACCACGTTGATCCGTCAGGCCTGGAACGACAGTGGCAGGGTTTATGGCTACCGTAAGCTGCACGATGATCTGCTCGATCAGGGCGAGACCTGCTGTCCGAATCGCGTGGCACGCCTGACAAAACTGGCGGGCATCAAAGCGCAGATTGGCTACAGGCGGCGGCCAGGTAGCCATAGTGGCAGGCCATCTCTGGTCATCGACAACACGCTGGCCCGGCAGTTTGATGTCGAGGCACCCGACAGGGTGTGGGTCACAGACATCACCTACATCCGCACCATGGAAGGGTTTGCCTACCTTGCAGTCGTACTCGACCTTTATTCGCGTCGTGTGGTGGGCTGGTCGATGCAGAGCCGCCAGACCTCGGATGTGGTACTGCAGGCGCTCCATATGGCCATCTGGCGACGAAAGCCCAAAAGCCGAGTGCTGATCCACTCCGATAGTCAGAAGATGGTTGCCAGCTCCCGGACGGTTTGTCTCAAACACTGATCGACCAAGGTAGACTGGCGCTGCGAGGTGCCCGGTGCGGTCTGACCCGCACTCTGATCGACCGTTGTGTCTTTCCCTGGACCTGTCGACCGCCCGGGAGCACCTCGCGGAGAGGCTTTGCCTCGGCCATTGCCTGTGACCCGAGAAGGGCCTGACCTGACTGGTCTCGTGACTGTCCTGTCCATGCAGCGGGCCGCGGCTGAGCCATTGACAGCGATCAGCCAGGAGCACGGTCATGGATGGAAACAAAAAAACGACGCGCGTGGTCGTTGGTGGCGTCGATACCCACAAGGATCTGCATGTTGCAACCATCGTCGATGAGCAGGATCATGTGCTGGGCACACAGAGTTTTCCCGCGACACGACAGGGTTATCGACAGATGCTGGCATGGATGCGCGCGGCGGGCGATCTTCTGCGTGTCGGGGTTGAATCGACCGGCAGCTACGGCGCCGGGCTGCTGCGCTTTCTGCAAGCCGCCGGGGTCGAGGTACTGGAAGTTACGGCGCCTGATCGGCATGATCGCCGCCGGCGTGGTAAAAGTGACGACCTGGATGCCCAGAGCGCCGCTCAAGAGGTGGTCCCCATTTTTCGGACAGGGCAATAAGCTATAATCCGACCTGAGAGAGAACGGGTTTTATGGGCAAGGTTACGCGCAAGA
>NZ_QUWV01000189.1 GCF_003403295.1 Komagataeibacter melaceti
TGACGTGCCCCCCGGAAATGTAACCATTTAAAAGTAGAGTCCGATCGAGAAGGATACGGACGGATGAAGCGCAGTCGTTTTACGGAAGAGCAGATCATAGGGATCCTGAAGGAACAGGAATCCGGGCTGAAGGTCTCTGATCTTTGCCGTAAGCACGGGATCAGTGACGCGACCTTCTACAAATGGAAGACCCGTTATGGTGGCCTTGAGGTATCCGAGGCCAAACGGCTGAAGGCGCTGGAAGATGAAAACAGCCGCCTGAAACGTCTTCTGGCGGATGCCATGCTGGATAATGCGGCACTGAAGGAAATTGTTGGAAAAAAGTGGTAACGCCTGTCGCGAAACGGCAGGCGGTCCGACACATTCAGGAAGCTCTGGCCCTGAGTGAACGCCGAGCCTGTGCGCTTGTTGGTGTTGCCAGGCGTGTCGCGCGGTATGTTTCTACTGGAGCGGACGATGCTGCCGTGCGCCAGCGCCTACGGGAACTGGCGGACCAACGACGCCGCTTTGGCTATCGCCGCCTGGGTTATCTTCTGGCGCGGGAAGGATTCAGCCCCAATCACAAGAAGCTGTTCCGCCTTTACCAGGAGGAAGGGCTGAAAGTCCGCCATCGGGGTGGCCGCAAGAGGGCACTGGGGACGCGTTCTCCCATGACTATCCCTCAGGAACCCGGGCAGCGCTGGAGCCTGGATTTTGTCTCGGATGCCCTGATCTGTGGCCGCCGGTTCCGCATTCTGGCTGTTATCGACGATTTCAGTCGCAAGAACCTGGCATTGGTTGCCGACACGTCATTATCAGGTGGACGTGTGGCGCGGGAACTGACGGCCCTGGTCGAACGATATGGCAAACCCCTCATGATTGTCAGCGACAACGGTACGGAGTTCACATCCCATGCCATCCTGAAATGGGCCGATGAGATGAAGATCGAATGGCACTATATCGCCCCGGGGAAACCGCAGCAGAACGGATTTGTCGAAAGCTTCAATGGTAGGCTAAGGGATGAATGTCTCAACGAAACGCTGTTCACGTCCCTGACGCATGCCCGCCAGATTCTGGCTGACTGGCGGGAAGACTACAATACGGTGCGCCCCCATTCCCAGCTGGGTGGCAGGACACCGGATCAGGTCGCCAGACAAGTGTCTCGGGGGCATGCCCCCGAGACACTTGTCATCCCATCAACCCAAAGCCATAAAAAACGGGAACTCTCCTTTTGAGTGGATACAAAAAAGGGGGCACGTCA
>NZ_QUWV01000190.1 GCF_003403295.1 Komagataeibacter melaceti
ATCATCAGACGCTTCGAACGGCCAGCCTGTTCTGTCAGGGCGACAGAGATCCTGTCAAAGACACCCAGGCGGCTCCACCGGATAAAGCGGTTATATAAGGTCTTGTGCAGACCATACGCTTTCGGGGCGTCTTTTCACTGAAGACCGTTGCAGATTACGTAAACAATCCCGCGCAGAACACGACGGTCATCCACACGCGGAACTCCATGAGCCAGAGGGAAAAACGACCTGATCCGATCCTTCTGGCTCACAGACAGCAAAGACCCTGCCCCGAACGTGCCCTCAGTTTTGGGTTAGGGTCTGTGGGTTGTTGTATGCTGTTTTGGCATGTTGAGCGAAAGCCTCTGGCGTCATGCCATTGAGGCTGGTGTGGGACGCTGACAGCGTTGTAGTCAGCCCGCTAAGCGTCGATGACCGTCCGAGCGTGGGCAAGGTTGCGGAACAGATGCTCGTTGAGGCATTCGTCGCGGAACCGGCCGTTGAAACTCTCGAAGAACCCGTTCTGCTGCGGCTTTCCCTGTGCGATATAGCGCCACAGCGCCGACGCACCCGCCTGATGCTCTTTCAGGATTCCGATGATCTGGTCCTGCGTGAAACATGATCTCTTCATTGTCTGTCTCCGGTTGGACAGACCTTACTCAAAAACGAGGGCATTTCACGGGG
>NZ_QUWV01000191.1 GCF_003403295.1 Komagataeibacter melaceti
TGCAAATTCCCCATAACTGAGTCCCGGTGTCGCGGGTTCGGTCTTCCCAGACTTTCGTACGCCTCGCGGCGCCCGAAACCCTTCAGGATTGCAGTCGGTCCGCTTCAAGCGAATGACCTGTGGAAGCGGACATCCTGATTCGGTGTGAAAGGGGTACTCTGAGCTGCCTTTCGCTAAACCCTGTCGTCCCCGTAGCCCAGCACTTCGATCACCCGGCATTCCTCGACCGTACCGCGCGCACACCGATCTAGCGAGCGTTGCAGCTCGGCGCGCAGCGCCACCAGCCTCCCAATCCGTCGGTCAATATTCTCGACGTGGCGGCGGGCGATAGCGTCCACCTCGCCGCAGGAACGCTCCGGCTGCTCGCTAAGCGTCAACAACTCACGAATGTCGGCGACCTCGAAGCCCAACTCGCGGGAATGACGAATGAAGTTGAGACGGGCGACCTCGTCCGCACCGAAGCGCCTTTGCCGCCCTTCCGTTCGTGCCGGTGTCGGAAGAAGCCCGACGCCTTCGTAGTAGCGGATCGTCGGCACCTTGACCCCAGTGAGCCGCGCCAACTCGCCAATCGAGATGCTCATGGTATTTTTCCCTTGAAGCTCTAGTGGCTAGAGATTGTAGGGTGATCCCGAGAAGGAGTCACCCATGTCCGAGAACTGCTGCAAGTCCGAGAACGCCTGTTGCGCCCCGCCACTTCTGGTCGTGCCCATGAAAACAGTCACACCAACCGTCGAGGTGACGATATGCGGCACCGTCGAGGATAGCTGCTGCCCGAAGGGTGTCCCGGTCTTCGACGGTGTAGACCCGCGCTACAAGCGCGTCCTGTGGACGGTGATCGCGATCAATGGCGCTATGTTCGTGACCGAAATGGCGGCGGGACAGCTCGCTGGCTCGCAAGCCCTCAAGGCCGATGCACTCGACTTCCTGGCCGATACCGTCACCTACGGTTTGAGCCTGGCGGTGATCGGCGCGAGCCTGCGCACGCGAGCCACGGCGGCACTCGCCAAGGGCGTCTCGCTGTCGCTGATGGCGCTGTGGGTGTTCGGATCCACCGTCTACCACACGTTAATCCTCGGCGTTCCGCAGGCCGAGATCATGGGTGCGATCGGCGTCCTGGCGCTGGCCGCAAACCTTGCCTCGGTGTTCCTGCTCCTGCCCTACAAGGATGGCGACGCCAACGTGCGCTCGGTGTGGCTCTGCTCTCGCAACGATGCGATCGGCAACCTGATCGTCATGTGCGCGGCGCTCGGCGTCTGGAGCACCACCAGCGCATGGCCCGACCTT
The DNA here is from genome assembly GCF_003403295.1 of Komagataeibacter melaceti. GTDB lineage: Bacteria > Pseudomonadota > Alphaproteobacteria > Acetobacterales > Acetobacteraceae > Komagataeibacter > Komagataeibacter melaceti. The sequence goes on from NZ_QUWV01000191.1 coordinate 1,285, forward strand.
GCGGTGGCCGCGATCATGGCTGGCATCTTCCTGTCATCAGCGGTGCAGATCCTGCGGCAGGCATGGAGAGAATATCGAACCGACGCGACTGGCACGAAGGCAGCCGCCGCATAGGGTGAGGATCATGCGCCCATGTCCGCTTTCCGGCAACGCAAAGCGGGCCAGCTACGTCGTAGAAGAGGCGACTGCCGACGGTCCGCTTCACGTTCCTTGAGCGGACAGGCAGTTCAGGGGGAGAAGCAGAATGTCTGGTTTCGGATCGAAAATTTGATTACCAGCCACTTTTGGGGCGCTGGAAGACTGTCGATAATGCTTCCTTCCACTCGCGTGAAAATACCACACCATCAAACCCGGGACTAAACACCTAGCCATCCCCTCAGCCTGTCAGCAAACGGATCCAGTTGGCTGGGATGTTAAAGAACAAGGTTGTTCAAGAAATATCCACGTAATATATCCTTACACTTCGGAACGATAATCATTTTCATAATATAAATTTTATTTTGTAGATGAGATGTTCAGGTTCGCGTCAGGTTTCTTTGTTATCGGTAGAAAGTCATCGTCTTGATGGCGGAAATTTTACGTATAACGGGGAACAGACGCTTATTATGCGAAGGGTATGGCAGGGCAGTCTGTATATAGCCTGTATTTTCTTCCTGATGGTGTCGACCGCCTGGGCAGATAATGGGACAGAAGGCATATGCATGACAGTCCAGCAGGGTATTCGCCTGCATGTGGACGGCATGTATGGCGGATATCCTCATTCCGTACTGCGCGCTGCAGTGTTGCAGGGCGTGGCGTGTCCGTCTGATGCGGCTGAACTGCATGCGTTCAGTCTGATTGCTGACCCATCACCGCACCTGCGTGTTTCCGTTACAAGACCCATGGGGCAGGGACAGCAGGGATCAATTTCTGCCCGACTGTTCTCGCGGGGACATTTTGTCATTGGGGAGCGTATGTCGCTCTCTCCATTGGCGCGCTCTCAATCCCCGTTTTCAGTCACTTCTGACATCAATCTCATGATGGCGCGGCTGTGGAGCGATCTCGCCGAACGGATCAGCCACGGTGGTCCGG
>NZ_QUWV01000192.1 GCF_003403295.1 Komagataeibacter melaceti
GTAGCCTCCATTGACCAGAATGGTCTGACCCGTCATCCACCATCCGTCAGATACGAGGAAGCGCACGAACGGTGCAATATCCCCGATACCGGTCACTCCTGTTTGAAGCGTAAGCCGACTATCGTCGCGTTTCAGAAACCTGTGAGAAGCAAATCAAGCGCCTGAGTAATTTCGTCCTGGCAAAGCGACAATGAAGCAATGATCTTCTTCAGATCACGGTCAGGAACGGCGGCCATAAACTGCGTCATCATGACAAAGGGACAGTCGTCAACCATAAACACCGGGTTCAGCCTCTTTGCAGGCTTTGGTGCGGTTCCCTGCGGCAGCAGCGGAACAACGACACGGATACCCAGGGCGTCCAGAAGATCTGCCTGCACATCCAGAACGAAACGTGCTTCTCCCCGTCCGGCCAGACGATACACATCAAAACGGGCCACTTAGAAGTTCCGATAGTCCGCCAGGGGAAGCCCGTTCTCTTCAACATATTGCCGTGAGGCTTCGAGGGAAGCGCGATTGTCTGCCAGCCATTGCTGAGCACGGATCGACGCGATCGCTGACTTAATCCCCTGCTCGCAAGCCTGCGATATGTTGAGATCTAACGACTTGGCTTCTTCGAGCAACTGAGCGGGTAGCGTCACATTTGTGGGGCGACGTGATGGAGTGCCGGAATGCACGCGAACCATAGCTTTGCTCCTATATACTGACAGCTAGAATATAACACATGTTTATGCGCATTTGTATGCCCATATTTTTGCGCGAAGGTATGACCGCTTTCGGGGAGCATTAACGGCTTTTCTTATGACCAGCATGAGGGCGTCTGCCGCCTGTCCGCTTCACGTTCCTTGAGTGGACAGGCAGTTCATGGAGGGAAGCGGAAGCTCCGTTCAGGGCTGGAAAGTCGTAAAGACCAGACAGGGTCCATTTGTTAAAACCGATGCTTTGTGCTGTCCCGTATCTTTGCGGTCTGGTAGGATTAACAAGAGAGCTGAAATATCGGAATGTCTGGCACGAAGAATAATGACAGATGGCTTTCCATACATAATTCGCAGAAATTTATTTTTTCTGTTCAGCGCATCTATTTTAGGAATGGAAATATCTTCTGGTATCCGTGATGGCGTATTCGCGTGCGCTGTACAGAGCATAATCAGGAGTGCCAGAGGAAAGAACTGATACCGCATGGGCTTGAGCGCCTGATAAAACCTGATTCATGTTCAGACATATCGGGCCTGTTGGGATCTGATTTTTTTATTTTAGGGACTAAAGAAGGCAATCGACGCGATAGTTGATACTGCGGAAAGGGCCGGAGCCCTTTCATTGACGACCAGACAAAGGGCAGACGGCTCGGAAGTCGAACCGTTGCCTTTATCATAGCAGTGCAAATTATCTCCACTACAATCGGTCTGAACCGATAATATGCGCCAAAATATAATGGGGTCAACCGGCGCATTGGTGCGGTCGGGTGATGCTATTATATTAATAACTGTTAATTTTGTTTACTTCGCAAAAATTTTATGCATTCCAGAAAGTGTTACATCATGCAGCATAAACACTTTATTTGCATCTTTTTCATCAAAAGCCCATGTCCCGGTCCGGGGATCAAGCGTCATGACCACAGGTTCCTCATCTTCACCTGACGGGTTTTCAACCGTTGTAGCGAATAAGGAGACATTATATATAAACCCAATTTTTATGATATTTTTATTCTGATAAACAATACCAATCGCAGATAATCTATTACAATCCGTCGCCCCATTGTAACGCATGCGGATGAGGGTTTTTATGGTTTTTCTTTTGCCAGTTTTGGCATCCAGCCAGGTTATCTGGCAATCACTCAACTCACCTGTCCTGTACGCTTCTTCTCCCGGTTCTGGATCGACTGAATAAATATACCCTATTGGCATATTATCCTGTCTGAGAGCAAAGAACTGTGGATTGAGGTAAGAGGGAGCATGCGGCAGTACTGTGTGGCCAACCCTTTCAAAATCGGCGGCATGACTTGGCGCGAGGGTATATGGACCTGTTTTTTCGGCCCGGGCCATGGATATGCCAAGCCAGATGGACAGTAGGAAAAACAGGGCGGAATGAATACATCTTTTCATTGGGAAATATCTTTCCTGAATTCTTAATGGCCTGACGATTTTTACAGGATGCTTCATGAATTCTGCGGCTTCAATCGTTTTCGTGTTTTCTGCTGCCATACTGTCTTTAGAAAAGCTGCCATCATATCATTTCCAGCCGGAGTATTTTGATATGATGTATTCATCATAATTGTTTTATATGACTACCATAGTGAAATTCCCGGTAATTACTAACATTGTAGATGTAGGCAAATGCTGTCCAGTCCTTGTTGATCAAAGCGCGCCAGATTGCAGCGGTCATTCCTTCAAGGAGAAATCGCTATAATCCACGGAAACCCCGCTTCTCACTCTACAGAAAGAGAAACGAAACCGAGCGGTTCTTCGCCAGACTGAGGCTATTTAGAGGCATCGCGACACGCTATGACAAGACAAGCTGAAATCAAATTTCCTCGCAGCAGTACAACCCGTCGCCGCAATTCTCGGGCTTGACTGACGACGCACCCTGGCGTCACTGGCTAAGGTCAAACTGCCCCTGATCGGCTTGCATCCGTCTTTCCAATTCAAATTTTAGAACTTCGCGGGCTCTCGTAATGTTCGGAATTTCTTTTGTTTGGGTAATTTTTGATATGGATTCAATTATCTGTAATACTTTTGATGCGCCTTCAACGGCTTTAATTGAAGGATCTAAAACAAAATCGATTCCATAACTAAATGGTCGCTCAGGGTCATCGACCAGTTTAGGGAGCCACGTCTTGGCCTGTTCAACATGCGCGTAGAACATGACTACTTCCAAGACTAAATCACTGGGAAGCATACCTATCTTGGCCTCTAATGCAGGATAAAGCTTTAATGGCGGCAAACTGACCCACTCGATGAAATGCTTATCAAATGGGCGAACTTGGCCAAGTTTTCCTGTACCCCAATCCCAGTAGCGATTAGCGACCGCATTAGCCATATAGGCTACACTACGCCGTTGAACCAATATTTCGCCATACAGGGCAGATGCTACAGCAATCATTTCATCCTGCCGGAGCAATTTATCTCTCTTCCGGTTCAGTTGAGAATTAAAAAGTGCACCTGCAATAAGACTGCCAAAGCCCATAAGAGAGCCGATCAGTCCCTGCCACCCCTTCAGTTCTGTATAAAGGCACAACAACCTTGCATTCCTCACGTTGCATTGACGCGATCATATCAGGCATGAAGGGGAATAAGATAGACGTGACCAGAGATATTCCATGGAAGGCGTTGTTCTTCTACCAAATTTTAGGTAACATCGGGAAGAAATTATCCAATGCTTCCCGCGGACTATTACCTCAAGAACAGTAGCCACGGCTTGATGGCGGCGCAGTTGGGACAGGCGAGGGGGATTTTCCCGTTTTGTCATCGCGTATTGCGCTCCCCTGTAAAAATGCAAGGCCCGGCGTGACTGATCCGTTTATGGCGAAATTTGAAGACGTTCTGAATGAACGCGGCCATCGCGTTTGAACTGTCCGAAAACGGTGCCGACAGCGCCCCGGCCTCTTTTGACTTGAGGGTATCCGCCGAAATATTTCCCTCGTCTTCAGGCGGTACTTCCAGTTCATTGTGTTCGGCAATGTTTTCCCAGTCGGCAAAGCGCCCACGCACCCGTTAACGGCCACAACCACGATCATGGTCTCCGCCCGGCGCTGAACAACACCCGGCATACCCCACACGTCGGCCATGAAAGTCCGCCGGAGCCGGGGCTTCGCAGGTCACTTCCACAACCACAATATCGCTTATGGCGAACATATGGGTATCCAATGAACGCACAGACATCGCGGCGTGCGCGCGTGCGCAAACTCGGCTGCCGTCCGGCTGAACACCGGCCCGGCCAGCCGCATCTTTCCTCCATGCGCGGGTTCATGGCCCGGCAGGCCCCGGCAAGGCTGGACCGCAGCCATATCGACCCGCACCCGGCCATGCTGGGCAATGACCGGATCGGGGACTGCACCAGTGCGGGCATCGGCAACCACCTGCACGCCACGGCGGCGCTGGCCGGTTTTGATGTGGCGGATATCACCACGGATGCGGCGGTGCGGTTCTACAGCCTCTCCACCGGCTACGTGCCGGGCAAACCGGCCACGGATAATGGCGGCATTGAGGTGGACGTGCTGGGATACGCCCAGCGTGAGGGCTACGCGCTGGCAACGCAGACGCTGTTCCCCCTATGGGGCAGCGCCGATCCGGCCGACCTGAACGGGGTGCGCAACATCGCGGCTGGCCTGTCCGCCGCCTATCTGGGTGTGCAACTGGCGGATGCGGATATGTGGCAGGACCAGGACGGCAACCTGCCGCCGGTATGGGATACGGACAGCCCCGCAGCCCATGGCGACCCCACGCCGGGCAGCGCGGGCGGGCACTGCCTGCTGCTGTGGGATTATACCGGCACGGCGGATACCGACCTCGTGACGCTGCTGACATGGGGCGCGAAACAGAAGGCCACGTGGCGCTGGGTGCGCTCACGCATCATGGAGGCGCACGGTCTGGCATGGCGGCAGCTCCTGCCCGCCGGGATGCTGTCACCCTCGGGGCAGGACGGGGAGGCGCTGGTGGCCGCGAATGATGCCTATCTGGATGGCGCGGCATGAGCGGCCCGTATGGGGCCGACCGGGTGGTGCTCGTCCTCGCCAGCCTGTTCGGCATGGCCGGGTGCGCGCTCCAGCCCGGGCCGGTGCACACCACCATCCCGCAGGCCATGGCCTCCATCCAGAGCAGCCTTGCGCAGGCCGGGGTGGTTTCGGTCTCGCATGCCGGTGACTGGACAGCCGCGCAGCAGGCCCGGTTTGCGCAGGCGGTGCGCGCGGCCCAGTGCGGGCAGCACACACCCGACCCCGTGGTTGGCACGATTGCGGGGGATGTGACGCTGCAACTGTCCGGTAGCTTCACGCAGGGCGGGCAGTTCAGCGTGGGGGCAATCACTACCACGCCCACCTTCGGGATCGAGGGCGACGCCAGCCGCACGCGCGGGCAGACGGTCAGCCTGCCGGTAGCCTACGCCCCGCTGTCATCCCTGCCGGATGTGGAGATGGCGCGCCAGCTTGGCTATGAAGCCACGTTATTTGCCCAGAACGACCCGACCCGCCATGCCGAGGCCACCCGCCTGCTTACCCAGCGCGCGGCCCTGCGCGGCAGGGTGCGGGCCGTGATTGCCGGCTGGACGGAAACGGGGTGCGGAAAGCCTGATCCCGTCGCCCCGTTTGCCAGTGGTCGCGGCCCGTCAGTATTGCATCATTCCTTTCCGTAACCGGGCGTGGCATGTTCGGGTCATGAAACCGACCCTGCTGCTAAGTGGCTGCCTGTCTGGCCAGCCTGTCCGGTATGATGGCGCCGCGCGACCGTTGATGCATGCCAGCCTGGCGCGCTGGCAGGCTGAAGGGCGGGTTTTCGCCTTCTGCCCGGAAACGGCGGCGGGTTTGCCAACACCACGACCACCCGCCGAAAGTAACCGGCCGCTTAAGGCCGCCGTTGATCATGCGGCCTTTTTGTGAAGATCAGTCATGGGGTGCCAGTTCCATGGCAACAGTTCGTG
>NZ_QUWV01000018.1 GCF_003403295.1 Komagataeibacter melaceti
GTGCGGGGAGTGGAAGTGATCCAGCGCCGCAGCCCGTGGACTGGCGCGTCCGAACTGACGCCTTTCGAACTTGTGGAGGCCTGATCAGTCTTCTGCGATGCCGCTCCGTGCCGTTTTGGACACAGATCATCCCGAGTGCCACGCGGTCTGCCGCCATCTGTCCGCCAGCCTGCGGGAGCACGAAATCGCCGGATACGTCCCCGGCCGACAGGCCCGGAAGAGGTGAGGAAAAATAGAAAAAGGAAAAGAAGAAAGAAGGGGAAAAAGAAAAGGGGCGTTCTCATGGGGCGTCGGCCGCAGCAAGGGTGCGTCGCTACGCTCCCGGCTGACGCCGCCCTTGCTACGCCCGCCGCCCCATGAGGCCGCGATCAGGTCAGAAAAAAACCTGAGGAGGCAGAAATGGCAGGAAAAACTACCCCGAACACACGTGTCCGGTCGCAGGATACCGCCATCCCGTTCCGTAAACTTCCCCTTCGTGAGCACTTCCGGTTCGCTGCGCCAATGTCGAGCGAGA
>NZ_QUWV01000193.1 GCF_003403295.1 Komagataeibacter melaceti
GTCCCGGCCCCCGTGGCGGCCCCGCCGGTCGCCGCCGCCCCGGCAGCACCCGCGGTGACGGACCCGTCCAAGCACCCCGGCGCGGTCACCAGCCCGATGGTGGGCGTAGCCTACCTGGCGCCCGACCCGTCTTCCCCCCCGTTCGTGACGGAAGGCCAGCAGGTCAGCGCGGGCCAGACGCTGCTGCTGATCGAGGCGATGAAGACCTTCAACCAGATCAAGGCCCCGCGCGCGGGCACGCTGAGCCGCGTGCTGATCCAGTCGGGCGACCCGGTTGAGTTTGGCGAAGCGCTGGTCATCATAGAGTAATGTTTTCCAAGATCCTGATCGCCAACCGTGGCGAGATCGCCCTGCGCATCCTGCGGGCCTGCCGCGAACTGGGCATCCCGACCGTAGCCGTACATTCTACGGCCGATGCGGACGCCATGCATGTCCGCCTGGCGGATGAGGCCGTGTGCATCGGCCCGCCCGCCAGCCGCGATTCGTACCTGAATGTCGCGGCCATCCTTTCGGCGGCAACCATAACCGGCGCGGATGCGATCCATCCCGGTTATGGCTTCCTGTCCGAAAACGCCGATTTCGCGGAGACGGTGGAAGCCCACGGCATCACCTTCATCGGCCCGACGGCCGAGCATATCCGCATGATGGGTGACAAGATCACCGCCAAGACCACCATGCAGGCGCTGGGCGTGCCGCTGGTGCCGGGGTCCGACGGGGCGCTGGAAAACCTTGAGCAGGCGCGTGAAGTGGCCGCCCGGGTCGGCTACCCCGTGCTAATCAAGGCCGCCGCCGGTGGCGGCGGGCGCGGCATGAAGGTCGCCCCCACCGAGGCCGACCTGGAGGAAGCGTGGAGCGTCGCCCGCACGGAAGCCCGTGCGGCATTTGGCAATGATGAGGTCTATCTCGAAAAATACCTCGACAAGCCGCGCCACATCGAACTCCAGATCATGGCCGACACGCATGGCAATGTCGTGCATTTTGGCGAGCGTGACTGCTCGCTCCAGCGCCGCCACCAGAAACTGCTGGAGGAAGCCGGTTCCCCGGCCCTGACCGCGGCACAGCGTGACGAGATCGGGCAGATCGCCACCAACGCCCTGACCGGGCTTGGCTACCGCAATGCCGGGACACTGGAGTTCCTGTACCAGGACGGGCAGTTCTGCTTTATCGAGATGAATACCCGCCTGCAGGTGGAACATCCGGTAACGGAAATGGTGTGTGACGTGGACCTGGTGCGGGAGCAGATCCGCATCGCGGCAGGTGAACCGCTGGGCTACAGCCAGTCGGACATCCACTTCTCCGGCCATGCGATCGAATGCCGCATCAATGCGGAAGACCCGCAGACCTTCATGCCCACGCCGGGCACGATCACGGTCTATCACCCCCCCGGTGGCCTTGGCGTGCGAATCGACAGTGCGCTGTATGCGGGCTATCGCGTGCCGCCCTATTACGACAGCATGATCGCCAAGCTGATCGTACGGGCTCCCACACGGCTGGAAGCAATCGAGCGCATGCGCCGCGCGCTGGATGAATTCGTGATCGAAGGCGTCAGGACGGTCATTCCGCTGCACCGGAAGATCCTTGACGATCCCCAGTTCCGCAAGGGGGATTACACCATCCACTGGCTGGAAAACTTTGTGGCCGGGCAGCAGGGCAAATAACGCCTTTCTCCCGCCAGCACAGAAAAAAAGGGGCCACCCGCCGGGGTGGCCCCTTTTTTCATGTCCGCCAGCAAATGACCGGGCAGTTCGCCCGGCCCCGCACCATGACCCCGGTCAGGCCATGACCGGATCGAGATAGGGGCTGGAGGCATCAAAGAATTTCTGGTTGTGGTCCAGCTCGTAGGAAATCACGTACATGCAGATCAGCGCACTGTCGATTTCCAGCCGCACACCAAGGTTGTCCGCCTGCCCCGCCATTTCCTGAAGGTGGACAATGGCGAATTTGGCCGACCGCGCGGTGCGCCCGTAATGGCCGCCATAGCGCCCGCTGAACTGCGCCATGCGCCCCATCATGTCACTGACCACGCGCTGGGCCTCGGGCGGCAGCAGGTGCCGCTCAAGGATCGCGCGCAGGCGGATCACGTTCAGCCCGATCGTCATGGCCGAAAGGATGCCCTGCAGGTAGGCGTCGATAATCGTGTCGGGCGTATTTTCCGCATCGGTCAGCAGGCGGACAAAGCGGTCCACGTTATGCTCGACCACATACAGCGTGGTGGGCAGCGTGCGGGCGCGCGCAATGTAGCGCAGCCCGCGCAGGATGCCGGTACGCATCTGCCAGCGCATGTCGTTCGTATCGAACGGCAGCACCAGCCGGAACGCCCACATGGCGTACCACAGCCCCAGGATCAGCGGCATGGCGGTGTTGAAGAACGCCACTTCATCCAGCCGGCTCTGGTTGCCCGGCCCGAGCAGGATCGGCAGGAACAGGTTGTAGGACACCGCCCCCAGAACCAGCACGGGATAGGCAAAGGCCAGCCCCCCCGCCAGCATGGGCAGGAACATGCACATGGCCATGATTTCGTATGTGGTCGGCTCCGCCAGCCGCCACAGCACAAGCACGCCCGCCATGATCGAGGCCACGATCGCGCCGCCCAGAAAGGCGCGGGTGGCCAGCGCCGGTTTTTCCAGCGTGGAGAACAGGCTGCATACGATGGAGACGAACATCATGAACGTCAGCCCCGCCGACCATGACGTGGTGACCCAGATGACACCGGAACCAAAAACCGTGACCGAGGCCCGCAGGCTGTTTGTGAAAGCCTGCTGCCAGTCACGGAAGGTCTTGAGCCGGTAGTGGAAATGGTCGTGCAGCAGCGGGTGGCGGCTGGCGTCGAACTGGATCAGCGCCTGTTCCAGTTCATCCAGCATCTTGCCCAGCGCGTAGTTGAGCATGCGCTGCTGCGAGAGCATCTGCACCAGTTGCGGGTCCGTGGGCAGGCTGCCGGGGCGGCCCATTTCCTCATCAAGGGAATCGGCCACGCTCTGCCGGCACGCGGCCTGCAGCGCGGCCAGGCGGGCAAGGACGGGGGCGATGTCATCGCTCGCCTCAAGTTCGGAGGCCATGTCGCGCAGAAAGGCCTGCACCTTGCTCGATGTTGCCTTGAACGCAGCACCCGCCATGCCGCCCGGCCCGTTCATGAGCGCGGCCAGATCCAGCCCGCGTGAAAGCAGCATCGCCACCCGCGCCAGGGCCGCGCGGGCGTGGTCGCCCTCATGCCCGCGATTCGCGCCCATCTCGACTTCGGCAAACTCGATCTGGTCGCTCAGTGTGGTGATGTTGGCAAACACGCCGCGCGCCTTGCGCAGCACCTGCATGTCACCCGCCAGCAGCGAGGCCAGCGTCTGCGCCGCGCCGTCAATCGCGATCAGAAAGTTATGGCCCAGCCGGTCCTGCGCACGTTCCTGCAACCGGAACTGGAACAGCGAGGAAATCGTGCTTTCCAGCACGATCCCCAGCACGATATAGGTCGCGCGCGCCATGGCGGTCATGAAGATGTGCTGGGGGTCGGCAATCCCGTCGAGCGAGATGATGGCGTAGGTGAAGCCGCTCGCCCGCATGCCGTGAATACGGTAATTGGTCATGGTGGCGGGGCCGGGCAGCAGCGTGCCGATAAAGCAGAAAGCCCCGATCCCCCCGGCCAGCAGCAGGATGAACATGATCGGGGCCTGTGGAAAGGCGGCCACCAGCGTCACGGCGCAGATCGTGCCCACCACCATGCCGAACAGGTGCCATCGCGCCTTGGCCACGCTCTTGCCGCGCGTGCCCTGCGCCACCATCCATACCGTCAGCGCCGCCCATTGCGGGCTGCCCAGCTCCCACCACAGGGCAATGCCCAGCGCGATGAGCGAGGTGATGGTCGTGCGCAGCGCATAACCGAATGTAAAGATGCCGGGCGCGTACAGCCAGCGCAGGTGGTCCTGCCGCACGGTCGTGCCCGGTGGCCACAGGCGCGTGAAGAAAGCGCGGATATGGTCCTGAAAACGGATCAGGGAAAGCTCAAACTCTTTCATTCCTGAATTCAGCCTCCCCTGTCCCGGCACGGTCCATGCATGGTGTCATACGCATCATACCGGCTGTACGAACAGGCCGACAGCCGAATGCCCGCATGGTGGGAAGTCCCTGCCGCATACCGCGAATTCCCGTCCCGGCCTGCTAGCCGTCGTAGGAAACGAGGGTCCTGACCGGAATGTCCAGCCGTGCGCGCCCGCCCAGATCGGTCAGTTCGATCAGGGTCGCGGCCCCCACGACATCAGCACCCACCTTGCGCAGCAGCGAGACGGAGGCAACCAGCGTGCCACCCGTGGCCAGCAGGTCATCCATCACCACCACGCGCTGGCCGGGCTGGATCGCATCGGCCTGGATGTGCAGCGAATCGGAACCGTATTCCAGGTCATAGCTGTGGGATACGGTCTCACCGGGCAGCTTGCCGGGCTTGCGCAGCATGACCAGGCCGCAGCCAAGGCGGCTGGCCAGCGGCGCCGCCGTCAGGAACCCGCGCGATTCAATGGCGGCCAGCACGTCCGGCGCCCAGGGGGCCACGGCGGCGGCAAGGCGGCCCATGGCGATCTGCCACGCATCGGCGTTCCGCATCAGGGTCGAGATATCGTAGAACAGGATACCGGGCTTGGGAAAATCCGGGATGTTACGGATGTATTGTTTCAGGTCGATCTTGGCGGTCGTCATGATCGGTGCGCAGTCCCCGTTGCGTGGTCATACCAAATCCGGGACATGCGTGCCCCGTTCACGAAAATGTCGCCCTGCGGACGACTTCCCGCTGTAGCCGCCACACGCCGGGGCGACAAGCCCACCGGCCACTGTTCCATGAGCTTTGGGCCATGGCCCGCGACGCAGGGCGCAAGGAAAGATTTTATTCCTGCGCGCCCGCAGGCGCGTCATGCCGGGCCGGACGCAGCAGCACCATGACCAGCATGATCGCGGCCCCCATCAGCATCACGCCCGCCATGGGAATGGGCGAATTGGTGGGCAGCATGCCCACAAACGCCCCGGCGACCGCGCCCAGCACGTATTGCAGCGTCCCCACGAAGGCCGATGCGCTGCCCGCAAAACGCGGATGGTCCGCCAGCGCGCCCACCGTCGCATTAGGGCCGATGATGCCCGTGGTGCCCAGCGAGACCATCATGGCCAGGATCAGGCAGCCCAGCATCCACAGTGGCGCATGGCCCCCATGCTGCGTGGCGAAGGCGATGACAATGGCCACCACGGTCATGGCGATGGTGCCCAGCATTGCAACACCCACCGAAAAGCCAAGGATGCGCGAAGCATCGATCCGCCCCACCAGCATGCCGTTAAGCTGCGAGGCCCCGATCATGCACACCGCGAACACGCCGAACATCATGCCGAAATGCGCGGGTGAAAGCCCGAACTGGTTGATGAACACCGAAGGTGCGGCCGAAAGATAGGTAAATGACATGAAGCACGAGAAACCGGCGATCATCGCATGCGTGATGAAGCCCCGGTCGCGTGCCAGCATCACGTAGCGGCTGAACAGGGTCACGGGGGAAAATTCGCTGCGGTTGGCGGGCTTCAGCGTCTCGGGCAGGACGCGCCAGATCAGGCCGATACAGATCAGCCCGTACACCGCCGAGGCCCAGAAGATCGACCGCCACGATGCGATGGACAGCACCATGCCCCCCAGCGTGGGGGCCAGGATGGGCACGACCCCCATCACCAGCACCAGCCGTGACATGAGCCGCGCGGATTCATTGCCATGCGACATGTCGCGCACGCACGCGCTGGGAATGATGAGGCTGGCGGACGCCCCCAGCGACGCGATCAGGCGAAAGAACGAGAACGTGGGAATATCCCGCGCCATCGCACACCCGACCGATGCCAGCGTATAGACGAACGTGCCCGCCAGCATGGGCAGCCGCCGCCCGAAGCGGTCCGACAGCGGCCCCATGGTGATCTGCCCGATCGCCAGCCCCACGAACCAGACCGCCAGCGTCATCTGCGCGGAACCGGCACGCCCATGCAGCGTGGTTTCCAGTTCCGGGAAGGCAGGCAGGTAGATATCGGTGGAGACAGGCCCGACAGCCGTCAGGAACCCGAGCAGGATCGCGATCCAGCCCATGGGGCGGACCGTCGAGTCCGGCGCGGGGGTTTCGGCTGGCCGGCCCGCCATTGCGGATGACCCCATGAGGCACTCCAGTATTGAAAGGATTGTCGGACTACTAGACCAGCAGCCTCGTGCTTTTCACCATCTAATTACGGCATTTCTGCAATTCGTAATTCCTATACCCGTCCGTTGCGCATACGCCGCATGAGCCATAGCCCCACCAGCGCCGACAGGCCGAACAGCCCGACCGCCAGCCCCAGGCGCCCCGCCCCCCCCAGCCGCATGCCCGTGCCCACCAGCACGAACACGATGGTCTGCGGCAGGCTGCCCAGCAATGTCGCCAGCCCGAAGGGCGCAACCCGCACCCCCAGCATGCCCGCGGCAAGATTGAGCAGCAGCGCCGAGCCGACCGGCATGAGCCGCAGCATCAGCACGGATGCAAACGGCGCGCGGCCCACAACGCCCTCCAGCCGGGCCATAGTCGCCCCCAGCCGTGCTGGCATGCGCCCGCGCCCCGCCCAGCGCCCCCAGCCGTAACCGCACAGACAGCCCGCGAGGGTGGCCACCGTTGCCAGCGCGCACCCTGCCCCGAGTCCATACGCCGCGCCCGCCGTGAAGCACATGGCCTGGCGCGGCAGGCCGAACGCGCAGTACACGCTCGCTCCCAGCACGAAAAGCGCAACGCCCCGCACCCCGGAATGCAGGGCCGGACCCCACATGAGCATATGCCGCAGCCCCGGCAGGCGGCTGGCCACCAGCGCAAGCACCACAAAGCCCGCCAGCAGCGCCACAGGCCGCCACAGCACGCGCAGACCGGCCCCGGCGGCGGGGGGAACAGGCGGTGCGGCGTGCGGTAATGTCATGCGTGCATCCCGTTCCGGTGGCAATATTGTTCTCCCGCGCCTAGCATCGCCTTGCGGCGGACCGCAAGGGCGGTCTAAATCCGCTTATGTCCGCATATTCTTCCCACGGCTCCCTGCTGGGCCGCACGCCACCTTCCGCGCAGGAACTGCGCAACAGGAAGCGCATCTCCACGTGGCTGTTCGCGATCTGCTTCATGCTTGTGGGCATGATCGCGCTGGGCGGCTACACGCGTCTGACCGGCTCCGGCCTGTCCATCATGGACTGGCGGCCCATTACCGGCATGATCCCGCCATTGAGCCATGCCGAATGGGAACGTCAGTTCGCGCTGTACAAAACCATCCCGCAGTACAAGATTCTGCATGACGGTTTCGGCCTCTCAGGGTTCCAGCAGATTTTCTGGGCGGAATGGACGCACCGTTTCTGGGGGCGGCTCATGGGGCTGGTGCTGCTGGTGCCGCTGGTGTGGTTCTCCATCACCGGGGCGCTGAGCCGGGGGCTCATGATACGGCTGGTCCTGTTCTTCGTGCTGGGCGGACTGCAGGGCGCGATCGGGTGGTTCATGGTGGCGTCGGGCTTCAACCCGGACAGCACCGCCGTGGCCCCGGTGCGGCTGGTGCTGCACTTGTGCTGCGCCTTCGCGCTCTATATCGCCATCCTGTGGACGGCGCTGTCCGTCCGCACGCCGCGCCCCGCCTTCATTCCCGCCACGCGTGAAGTGGTGCGCATCCACCGCCTGGTATGGGCCATATGCCTGCTGGTGGGCATTACGGTCATCGCGGGCGGCTTTACGGCGGGCACCCATGCGGGGTTTGCCTACAACACCTTCCCGCTCATGGACGGGCACCTGATCCCGCAGGGTTATGCGCGGCTGCACCCGTTCTGGCTGAACTGGTTCCAGAACATTCCCGCCATCCAGTTCGACCATCGCCTGCTGGCCACGACGACGGCGCTGGTGATCGGCCTGACCATCCTGCTGGGGCTGCGCACGCCCAACCTGGGCAAGGATGTGCATGACGCGCTGGCGGTCATGGGCTGGCTGGTGCTTGTGCAGTATGCGCTGGGCGTCACCACCTTGCTGCTGGTGGTGCCGGTCTGGGCGGGCACCGTGCACCAGACCTGCGCGGCACTTGTCCTGACTTCCGCCATTGTCACCCTGCACCGCCTGCGCGGTGTGGGGCGCCCCTGAAACCAGGGCAGGCATACGGGCCGGAGCGGCAGGCGGGCGGTCCCGCTGGCCCACATTTCCCCGCCTGTGTGATTTTTTGCATCTTCCGCGCCATGCGCCCTTGCATGACCCTGCGAACCGCGCCGTAAATACCCATATCCATGGGGAGGATCAGGGCTGGCCCGCCCCCCTTTTTCCAAGCACGCCGGACCATCCGCGCCTGCGCCCATGAGTTCGGGGAGATGACAGATCGTGCGGCGCCTTTCCCGAACCGATCATTTTTTGCGATAAACCTTATTCAGACATGCAGGACTGGAACATGCACAAGCTGAAACATGTGGCGACGGGGGTGATGCTGGCGCTGGTCACATGCGGCCCGCTGGTGGTGGATGCGCATGCCGCCCCGCATGGTGGCCCCGGTGGGGGCGGACATGGCGGCTGGGGTGGTGGCGGCGGCCCGCGTGGCGGTGGCTGGCATGGCGGCGACGGGGGCTGGGGTGGCCCGCGC
>NZ_QUWV01000194.1 GCF_003403295.1 Komagataeibacter melaceti
TGACCCCCACCCGTTTTCGGGAATGTCTGGACGCGCTGCGATGGTCGCAGCGTGGTCTGGCTGACATTCTCAATACCCATCAGACTACCGTCCGCCGCTGGGCTACGGGTCAGCAACCGATACCGCTAAATGTGCAAGAATGGTTGGAAATCTTGGCGCGGGAGCATCGTCGGCGGCCTCATCCTAAAGATTGGTACAAGCTCGACGAATCAGGGTCAGGGGCGCCCGTCTTCGGCCCGGATGGGAAGCCTGTCCTGGCGGATCAGGGCTAGTTTTCCGTTGGTCGCTCGATGTGTATCAGGAATCAGATGGATCGGGCGCGGGCGGACCGAGGCGATCCTGTAAATATCGCTTGCCAGCCTCGGTCTGCTTGAAGAACAGGATAACGCCAGCCAGCGTGATGCAGGCACCGATGCCGATACCGGTGCCCAGTGCTGTTACAAGCAATGTATCTGTGGTCATCCTGCCGTCACCCCCAGCACCTTGAGCGCCTGCTGCACCTGTGCCCGGGAAGGCGCGGGGGTTGAACCGGACAGCCGCGCCCCGACATTGCGCCGCACGGCCACGCTGTCCAGCAGCGCCTTGAAGGCCGATACGATGGTGCCCAGCGCGTTCAGCGCCGTGTTGGCGTTGGTCAGGTCCGTGCTGGGGACTTTGGTCGAGACCCCGGTGATTGCCGCACTCAGGTCGCTTTCGACTTTGGTCAGGGCGGACAGGACGCTATCCACCCGGCTTTTCCAGTTCGTATCATCGTACGAAATGGTCAGCGTGGACCCGGCGGCCGTGGAAAAGCTGTTGAGGGCCGTGGACAGGGCGGTATCGGCAAGGGTGATGATACCAACGGTCGAGGCCCCGATGCC
Source organism: Komagataeibacter melaceti (assembly GCF_003403295.1). Lineage (GTDB taxonomy): Bacteria > Pseudomonadota > Alphaproteobacteria > Acetobacterales > Acetobacteraceae > Komagataeibacter > Komagataeibacter melaceti. The sequence continues at coordinate 861 of NZ_QUWV01000194.1, forward strand.
GCTGGCGACCGCTCCGATGCTCAGCACGGTCGAGACAGCATTCAGCCCGGCCTGACCGTAATCCTTGATCTCGGCCACATTGATCGTGATGGTGGTGACATTGCCAGTGGTGGTGCTTTTGCACCCGGGCAGCATTGCGACGGTGGCAATGCCGACCGCTGACAGCAGCCCCATGCCAAGTAAGCGGCGGCGGCCGCCATCGACGGCGATGAAGTTTACACGCTGGGTCATGGACCAGTTTTCCTGTCTTGATACGAAAATAGTCCACCCGCACCACAATGCCGCAGAAATCCGGCGTTTCTTGTGTCATGCAGGTGGACTGGTCTGGCAGGTAGAGGGATCAGCGGACGGGCTGGCCGGGCACGGTCTGGTGCGGGGCCTCCACCCTGGCCGCGACGGGCGGCGCGGTGGTCGGGGCCGGTTTCG
>NZ_QUWV01000195.1 GCF_003403295.1 Komagataeibacter melaceti
AACGTGCCCCCCGTGCTTGATCTGGCCGTGCGGGTGGCGCGATCGGGGCGTATCGTCACATTCGGCATGGTGCCGACCAAGGCGGAAACTGGCTACGGCTATATTGAAAAGGGCGCGGAACTGCCCGGTTATGACGGGGCGTATGCGGTTGCGAAATTTGTCGAAAAACCGGATGCCGTGCGTGCGGCCAGCATGTTCGAGTCCGGTCGTTTCCTGTGGAATTCCGGCATGTTCGT
>NZ_QUWV01000196.1 GCF_003403295.1 Komagataeibacter melaceti
CCCCCGAGACACTTGTCATCCCATCAACCCAAAGCCATAAAAAACGGGAACTCTCCTTTTGAGTGGATACAAAAAAGGGGGCACGTCATGTTCGGGAGAGCAGGCTTCGAACTCCTCAGGGCACGTGTACTTCCAATCTCATAGCGCAAAAATCACCACACACTTTGCGGAAGAGCCCAGTTCTCAGTGAAAATCAACACCCCATGCAGACCTTTCTTGACGCAGCACACAACGCCCGCGAAAAAGATATCGGGCGCTACACCGAACACCACAGGAACGCGTAGCACCCCGATCGGCCATTCCAAGCCGTACGTCAGATCAAGTGCAAACTTCTACAGATCAGGTATTCTGTCCGTTCGTCCGACAGGTTGTTCAGCGTCTGGATGACCAGAATTTTGAACATCAGCACTGGATCAAACGGAGGACGACCGCCTTTGCTTCCGTCTGAATAGGCCAACGCCTTGTTCAGCTCCGGACGGAACACCTCAAAATCTACAGTACGGGAAAACGCTTCAAGTTGGTCACCAAGCCCACTCAACCGAGCAAGCCGCTCTTCAACATCAAAGAAACCAGACTGCGTCATGAGCCACTCCTCCAGTCATCACACAAGAGAGGGAATCACAGAGAAAGGCCCAAAACCAGAGAGTTTTTCGAACCCTCCAGCTGGTCTTCCATGAATCACCGATCGCACCCGTTTGGAATCCTTATTCCAAATTTTCTGCCAAAGTAGTGCTAAATTGCGGTCACAGTTCCGTAAACAGGCCACCACTGATGTACATTCACGGCTTCAACTACATCCGTGATTTCAGACTGCGCCAGACCCTGTTCCTGTGCCTTGCGCGCAACCTCGATGGCGACAACGCTTGATGTTGCACGAAGGTCTGCGTTGGACGGCAATAGGGCCGAACCGGGTGCGGTATCTGTTGCCTGGCTGGCGACTGCTTGTGCAGCAGCAAAGATCATTTCGTCAGAAACCTGACGCGCTCGCGATACGATTGTCCCGAAGCCAAGGCCCGGATACAAGGCTGCATTGTTCGCCTGACCTATTGTGTAGGAAACGCCCTGATAGACGACATTATCAAACGGTGCGCCCGTTGCGACGAGCACTCGGCCTTCTGTCCATTCAATAAGCTGAGTGGGTGTAGCTTCGTGCAGGTTGGTCGGGTTGGATAACGGAAGAATAATCGGGCGCTCCACATGTGCGGCCATATCCTTCACCAGTTCTTCGGTAAAGAGGTGAGGGGTCGTCGAGGTGCCGATCAGAATGGTCGGATGCACATTTTTGACGACTTCAGCCAGTTCGATAATGCCGCCATTCTGTGCTTTTTCACGCCGTAGGGTCGCCATTGCAGGCCATCTGGTTTCGGTGGCAGCCAGAGTATCGGCTGAGGTAAGAGCCCATGACTCAACTTCAGAAGCAGGTCTGGCGTAGCAGATCTGAAAATCAAGAAGTCCGTGCGTCATGTCGTCGGTCAGCAGGCCTGGCAGATCCACAAGCCAGATGCGACGGGTTGCTTCATCCTGTGAAAGGCCATGCCGCATCATCTGGTCACGAATTTGATCGGCAATGCCCACACCGGCCGTCCCGGCTCCCAGAATGACCACACGCTGCTCGGACCAGAGGGTGTTGCTGCGTTGGACTGCATTGAGCAACGCCCCCAGCACAATGGCTCCGGTTCCCTGCATATCGTCGTTAAAGGTGGGAACCTTGTCACGGAAACGGCTTAAAATACGGTGGGCATTTGTTGAGCCGAAGTCTTCCCAGTGCAGCATGGCTTTAGGGAAGAGTTTTTTGGCAGCAGCCACATAGGCGTCGATAAAATCGTCATAAACCTTGCCGACAACGCGACTATGTCGATATCCGATATAGAGTGGATCGTTGAGAAGCTTTTCATTGTTTGTTCCGACATCCAGAACAACCGGAATAACGCGGTGTGGGTCAACGCCTGCAGCGGCTGTATAGACGGCCAGTTTGCCGATGGAGATATCAATCCCGTTGGCTCCCCAGTCGCCAATCCCAAGAATTTCTTCAGCATCACTGGCAACCAGAAGGTCGATGTCGTCGGCGCTGGCGCCGAACGCCGCGAGTTTTTCCTCAATTTTCTCAGGCTCGTTAATGCTGAGAAAAATACCGCGAGGGCGGGTTATGACTTCACTATACTCCTCTATGGCCTGCCCAACGACAGGATCGTAAACAACGGGGAGCATTTCCATGAGATGACGCTGAAGCAAGGCGTAAAATAACGTCACGTTGTTATCATGAAGCCTCCACATGTAAATGTGCTTATCGAGATCGCTTGGTGCTTTACGATAAGCAGCAAGAGCACGGGTTAACTGGGGCTCCAGCTCAGTTGTTATGACCGGTGGTAGCAGCCCGTTCAGTTCGAGAGAATCCCGCTCCTCTTGGGTAAAGGCTGTGCCTTTATTAAGCGCGGGGTCGCGCAAAACATCATAGCCTCTGGCTGTCGTCTCGATTTTTCTCGATTTTCCTGTGCCAGTAACCTTTGCCTGTCTGCTGAACATTTCTCTCTCCTAGAGTGGTTTGATTTCCATGGTGCTGAAATTTCGAGATCAGGAGTGATGCAGATCATTCAATCCGTTTAAATCGAATGATGCTACGCGACATCTTGCCTGAGTCCCAGTTAGGCATTTTACGCCATGGTGTAATGACATTGGCGTAATCGCCATTAATTTCTATTGTGCGTCTTTGCTCTGTACCAACCCACTCTGGTGCCCACGCCGTCTGCACACTGGTCACCCATTGGTTGCCTTCAACTCTGTAGCGGCCGATATATGCAACGAGTGTTTTCATCAAATGAGCACGGTCTGCATCTGTTTTGGCCGGCTGTCGGTCACTGCCTTCAAGATTGAAGGCAACCCACCCATCAGGCGTGAAAATGACACGCCCACGGGGGGATGATCCCATGGCATCAATCATCTTACCTGTTTCTTTATCTTCCACTTTGTAAGAAACAAGCCCCCACACGCCAACGATATTTTTTTTCAGATTGGCGGTTTCTGAGGATGTTGACGTGGCTGCTTTTGTATCCTGTGCCCACGCGGGCGCAGCGGTGGTCAATACACTGACTGCACATGCAGCAATCACTGATTTTACATGCAAGGAAATCTGTTTTGTTAAGACCATGAAAGTTACTCCCCTTTTCGTTTTTTATTTACGGAATGTCCGCAAAAGCCAGAAACACCCAAGTGCGATAATAATGGTTCCCCCGGCTATGCCGATACGGCTTAAAACGAGTAGTGGCGATTTTGGGCCACCCTGACGGATCGTGGCGACTTGTGCTGGTGATACAGAAACCTGAGGCCTGCCATATGTATCAAAAACATATTTTGTAAGTTTGGTTATTTCCTGATCATTTAGCTGCACGGCATCTGTTTTCTTTCCTCCAAAGCCGGGCATGAACGCTTGGGCACCTGCAACATGACGGTCGACACCAAAAAGAATGGTCGCAATCAGATTGTCCGGGTTGGAGGCGCCTGTAACGGAGTTGTGCCATAATGACGGGTAATATCCGTCGCGACTACCCTGCGCCTTGTAATTATGGCAGGATGCACAATTTCCCATAAACAGTTCAGCGCCAGAAATATCGGGATTATCTTCTGACCGAATGGGCTGATCGCCTCTGACACGGTCTGCGCTGGAAACCGGCCGCCCAAGTGCGAAGCGCGAAAGATTTCCATCAGCAGGGTCACGCACTGGCTGTGTTGACGCAAGGTAAGTTGCCAGGGCGTTCAGGTCTGCATCTGTCAGGTGCTGGAAACTGTGTTCGACGGCTTCTCCCATACCACCCGCGGCCTGTGCCAGACCGTCTATATGGCCTGATTTCAGGTAGGTCTTGATTTCATCCTGCGACCAGTTGCCTATGCCACTGATTTTGTCCGAGGTGATATTGGGAGCATACCAAGAGCCAAGGCTTCCCCCGCCAAAGGCCTTGGAGGCTTCTTCCTGCATCAGAAAGCCACGGGGCGTATGGCAGGTTCCGCAATGCGCCGGGCCCTGTGCGAGATAGGCCCCTCTATTCCACTCTGCCGAGTGTGATGGGTCAGGCTGGTAGGTTGTGTTGTTACGAAACAGTATATTCCAGAACATCATTGAGCTACGGATGTTCATTGGAAAAGGTAGGGCCGTTTTTGGCGGAGCGCGCTCGACCGGCTGAACGGATTTCATGAAATACAGGTACAGGTCATGTATGTCCTGATCTGTCATGTACGAATATGCTGTATAAGGCATTGCAGGGTAGAGATTGCTTCCATCCTTGCGGATGCCTTTGCGGACAGCACGAGAGAAATCCGCTTCGCTATACTCTCCGATACCATATATTTTGGATGGCGTGATGTTGGTTGAGTACATCGTGCCCAGCGGTGTTTTCATGGCCAGACCGCCGGCAAACGGTTTGCCGCCCGGCGCGGTATGGCAGGCGACGCAGTCTGATGTGACCGCTATATAGGCACCCGGATCTATATTGCTGGCATCTTCGGCTGACGCGGTGCTGCACAGGAGTATCGGCCCCGCAAGAACAGCAAGGAATGAGAGCCTGAAGGCCTGTCTGGTTTGTGTCACTCTAAGCATGGTTCAGTTGCCCAACGATTGCATCCGCAGCTTTAAGCGCCAATGCGGCCATAGTGATTGTGCTGTTCCCGCTGCCGCCGGTCGTCATTGCGGCACCACCAGGCAGGAAAAGATTGTCATGGTCATGGGCCCGGCAATCTGCATCGACGACTGAGTCGCTTGGATCATTGCCCATGATCGTGCCCCCCATGATATGATCGCTGTGCAAGAATTCAGGTGAAATCTTGATGTCTGTCGCGCCGAGTGCAGTTGCCAGTTTTTTAAGAAGGGGAACGGTATAGTTTTCAGCACTTCTCCGTACATAGTCGCCTACATCGTAATAGATGCGAGGACGGTTGAGGCCGAGCCAATCCTTTTTGTCTGACAGGGTCAGACGGTTGAAGGGGAGCGGGAGAGGTTCGTGCTCAACGGTCAGGCGGGCTGTGCAGGCTGATAAACGGCGGATTTCCTGATCAAGGGCTTTTCCGTAAAGACCTTTTTCGAGAGCAGCTAACCCTCCGAGTGTGCTTCGCGCCATGTTTTCCATACGGAACATGGCACCGGCATACTCCCGCCGGAAATCACCCTGACTTGTGTTCATGATACTGCTGCTCTGAACGGGGCCTACGCCGGTCCAGAGTGGTTCAGACATTTCAATGTCCGCGATCAGCTTTGGCTGATCCATCATGTTGCGGCCAACCTGATCTGAACTATTGGCGACACCACGGGGGTTTTTGTCATCAGCGGATAAAAGGAGGAGCTTGGGTGTTTCTATGCCATTGCACGCCAGCACAAAGATTTTGCCTGACACGGAATGTGAGGTTCTGTTCGGGTCGTAGTAGTGGACGGCCTCGACCTTCTTCTGGGCATTGGTTTCAACGCGATAGGCGACAGCATTCGTGATGATCCTGCCCCCTTTTGCCTCGATGCGGGGCAGGGCGGTTGCGGCATCGTATTTTGCAGCGATCGGGCATACTGGAAAGCAGTTATTGTTTCCGCAGCAGGGGGGGCGTCCATCAAATGAAACGCCACTGTTGCGTGCTTGCGGGGCGGGAAGGTTCTGCATGCCAAGGGTTGCGGCAACATCGGTCAGCCGCTGCTCGCCCGGACCAAAGGGAATGGGCCTCATCGGGTAGGGGCGAGACCGCGCGGTGCGCGGCGGCCATTGCAGGGCTGGGTCGCCGGGGCCGCAGACACCCATCGCATGCTCTGCCCGTGCATAGTAGGGCTCAAGCACATCATAGCTAAAGGCCCAGTCACGCCCGACGCCATAGAGGCTTTTAAGCCGCAGGTCATCGGGCGTCATACGCCAGCAGATACCGGCCCAATGCCAAGTGGCGCCGCCGGCGTAACGCACGTAACCCTGCTCGTAGGCTTTGGCATTTGGTCCGGTCAGGTCAAGATACGATGCGGCCTCAGTCGGGGTCCGTGTTTCAAGGTGCGGTGCCCACGGTTTGGGGGGATACGGGGCGTTCCAGTGGTTGCGCAGTGTTGGGGGGAGGTTGCGGTAGTTTTCAACGATGGTATCACGACTGACACGGGGGCCTGCCTCGAGCATGAGCACTGAAAGCCCGGCATCAAGGGCCTGTTCTGCGATCAGGCAGCCGACGACGCCAGTACCAACAATGACGACATCGCTGTTGAGAGTGGAGGGCATGAACAATTCTCCAGAGAAGTTCAGAACGAAGGCATGTTCAGGAGGGGAACGGCAGTCGCATTCCATGCATTGGGTGCTGACTTCGCGTAGGAGGGGATCGTCATGACATCGTTGGTGACTTTGAACATGAGCGCCTCTTCAAAGGCGACAACGCGATCACCCGATTTGCCGTGCACTACGCCTGAATACCAAGCTGATATTATTTTCAGGGCTGAGTTTTTTAGTGCTACATCAGTTAGTGCCGGCATGAGATGTTCAACATCCACAACCGCATTTTTCATGATGAAATTCTGAAGTGCTGTGACTGTATTGTCAAAACCCTCTTCGGAATCACTGAGTGCGTTGTAGATTTTATGACCGACAAAGGGATCCAGTTCGTGTGGAACAAGAAGTTTCGAGACGAGCATGAACTGTACTATGCTGTCAGGCTCATGTATGTATCCGTTTGATGCAGCAAGGCCCGGAGACTGTGTAAAGCTGGCGGCGGTAGCAAGCGCACTCATGCCAAGAAGCAGGCCTCGTCTGTTTATTTTTAATTCTTTACGGAAGGATGTCATCTATTGGCTCCTGCACACATCAACTGCATGATGTTATTGCTTCGATAGCTGAGCGTACTTGAATATATAAATTAATATTCCCATGAATATTAATTTATATATTCAAGAACAGATTGGGGTGTTATGAGGCGCCTGTGTATTGTAATTATATTGGCAAATCCCTAATTTTTGAATTTCAATTGCGGCAATAAGGTAGTTGAGCGTATTTGCGGAAAATTACGAATAACGCCGACATATGAAATATTTTCAAGTAAATGTGACATTGTGTTGGCATCTGTACTATTTAATGGCGGGCTGTGAATTGTTTAAATCAATATCGAAACCCTCCATCCTCTGGAAACATCATAATGAGTGAGGTAGTTGAGAGCTTAAACTTGCAGCTTTTTCTGAATGAAAGATACTACGTATAATTACGGAGTTGCTTTCGTCTGGTCGATCGTTCAGCGTTAAAGTGAGAGCGCCATTGAGGGACTTCTGGGATCTGTCAAATCAAGAGATCATGGTGCGGACACGGCATAGGCACCTCGTGACTGCTTCTCTGGTTGCGTTGGGCCTTGTGATACTGGGCGCGCTCTCACGCTGTCTGATCTCACCGCTTCTTGGCAGCACCAGAACATTGTTTCTCCTTCTCCTTCCCGGAGTGCTTGTTGGTGCTGTGACCGGCGGCCTCTTGCCCGGTCTCGTTGCGGCGATCCTCGCCTCGGCGCTGGGTTCTCTGCTTTTGGCGTATGACGGTGCTCCGTCGATCGAAAACTGGGTTGAAACGTTTCTGTTTGCAACACTCTGCGTTTTGATCACCTGCGGGGGAGAATGGCTGCTACGCGCCCGGCGACGCACGGCGGCGATGGCGCAACGCATTCTTGAACGAGAAACCCATCTACGTTCCATTCTCGACGCCGTTCCGGACGCTATCATTATTCTGAATGAGCAGGGAATCGTGCAGTCATTCAGTCATGCGGCCGAGACACTGCTGAGGTGGAATGTGATGGAGGTGGTCGGAATGAATATCGCGGCCATCGTTCCGGAACTTGGTGTGCCTCCAGTTCTCGACAGGCAGGGATTTGCCTCAATCGCCCGTAGGGGGGACGAGACGACGCTTCCCGTCGATCTGTCCATAGGCCGCCTGAGTTCGGGAGGGCGTCCATTTGTGATTGTTTTCCTACGTGACCTTACGGAGCGCGAGGAGGCAGATCGCCGCATGAGACAGTTGCAGGCCGAAGTCACGCATATCTCCCGCCTGTCGGCAATGGGTGAGATGGCGGCGACACTGGCGCATGAACTCAACCAGCCACTGACTGCCATTACAAACTTTCTCAATGGCGGTCGTCGTCTACTGCAGAAGGGAAGCGGGCAGAACGAGCGCGTGCAGGAGGCCATAGACAAAGCGGCGGCACAAGCTCTGCGGGCAGGTCAGATCATACGATCGTTACGGGAGTTCGTCTCGCGAGGAGAAGGGGACCTGGGGCTGCAGAGCCTGACAGCACTTGTAGAGGAGATGGCAGTGCTGGCGCTGGTCGGCATTGCGGAGCGCGGGATCAATGTGTCCTTTCGCCTGGATTCCAATGTCGATCAGGTTATCGCGGACAAAATCCAGATTCAGCAGGTGCTGCTCAACTTGATCCGTAATGCCGTAGAATCTATGGAAGATTGCCACGAGCGGCGTCTTGTTGTCGCAATTGACGCCTTTGAAGGCATGGCACGAGTGTCCGTAACAGATACCGGCGCCGGAGTGAGTCCAGAGATCGCCTGCAAGCTGTTCGAGCCTTTTTCGACAACGAAGGAGCATGGTATGGGAGTCGGCCTGTCGATCTGTCGCACAATCGTAGAAGCGCATGGAGGACGTATCTGGGCGCAGGCGGTGCCCGAGGGTGGGACATGCTTTCTCTTTACCCTCCCTTGTGCCCGGATAGAGGGGTTTGGCGAATGAATTCTGATTGCATCGTCCATGTCATCGACGATGACGAGGCCGTGCGTGAGTCCCTTGCCTTCCTACTGCTTGCATCGGGGTATACCGCACGGACATACTCATCAGCGGACGAGTTCCTCAGCATCCTCGACCGGATCGAGCATGGCTGCGTTGTTACCGATATCCGGATGCCCGGCATGGACGGCCTCGATCTCGTCAGCCATCTTCAGGACGTTAGGCCAGTCCTGCCGGTCATAGTGATCACGGGACATGCCGACGTTCCCTTGGCTGTGCAAGCGATGAAGGGTGGCGCTCGCGATTTCATCGAAAAACCGTTCGACGACCATTCCATCCTCGAGGCGGTGGCTTCTGCTCTGCAAAGCGACGGTGAGATCCCTGCCGGCCGGACGCCGGCGCATGTCGTTCGTCAGCGGATCGCCGTTCTGACGAATAGGGAACGACAGGTTCTTCGTGGTCTTGTCGATGGCCAATCGAACAAGGCTATTGCCCGTGATCTTGAAATAAGCCCGCGAACAATAGAGATTTATCGAGCCAATCTCATGACGAAAATGGACGCTCGCACCTTATCCGAATTGGTGCGGATGGCGCTCGTGGCGGGAGAGCAGCTAGCATAATCTGGAAGGATCGCAAGGCTTTGGATCGGTATAGAGATTATCCCCAGATAGAGCAGCTTTAATGGTGGTGCGCGGAAGAGGCTATTGCTGTTGATTTTCACTGAGAACTGGGCTCTTCCGCAAAGTATGTTGTTGATTTTCACTGAGAACTGACCCGGGTAGGGCGGAAATTTTCATTGAGATTTGACCCATGCCTCCACACTCCCCGGCATCATCTGCTGGGGGTTTGAGGAGTGATTGACATGGAGCTTCTGAGTGTGATCCGTCGGTGGCACTGCCGGGATCATCTTCCGATCCGCGAGATTGAACGCCGGACGGGGCTGTCACGCAATACGATCCGGAAATATCTCCGGGCGGAGAGTATTGAACCGCGGTTCCAGGTTCCCGAACGCCCCAGCCGACTGGACCCGTTTGTTGACAGGCTGAGGGGATGGCTCGTCCTGGAAGCTGCCCGATCACGCAAGAACCGGCGCACGGCGCGACGACTACATGAAGACCTTGTGGCACTGGGTTATGATGGATCCTACGGACGGGTGGCCGCTTTCATCCGGCAATGGAAACACGAACAGCACCAGGCACGCCAGACAACGGGTCGAGGTGTTTTTGTCCCCCTGCGCTTCCAGCCCGGAGAAGCCTTCCAGTTCGACTGGGGCGAGGACTGGGCGGTGATTGCCGGGCATCGCGTCAAGCTGCAGGTTGCCCACACCAAACTGTCCTTTAGCCGGGCCTTCATACTCAGGGCCTATCCCCTGCAGACCCACGAAATGCTTTTCGATGCGCTTACCGAGGCCTTCCGCGTGCTCGGTGGTGTTCCGCGGCGGGGTATTTTTGACAACATGAAGACCGCCGTGGACCGGATTGGGTCAGGCAAGGCACGTCAGGTCAATCTGCGCTTCATGGCTCTGGCCAGCCATTATCTGTTCGAAGCGACCTTTTGCAATCCGGCAGCGGGATGGGAGAAAGGGCAGATTGAGAAGACCGTGCAGGATGCCCGGCGCCATATCTGGCATGATCTGCCTGCCTTTGCGGATCTGGGGGCGCTGAATGCCTGGCTGGAAGCCCGCTGCCTGGACTGCTGGGAACGGCTGCAGCATATCGAACTGGCCCGGACCATCGCCGAGGTCCATGCCAGTGAGCGTCCACACCTCATGGTCCCGGGGCGTCCCTTTGACGGGTTTGTCGAACAGACCAAGCGCGTCTCGCCAACCTGCCTGATCCAGTTCGAAGGCAATCGCTACAGCGTACCGGCCTCCTTTGCCAATCGTCCGATCAGCCTGCGGGTTTATCCCGACAGGCTGCGCATTATCGCCGAAGGGCAGGTTCTGTGCGTGCATGACCGGATCATCACGCGTTCGCATGGTGTGCCAGGCCGCACGGTGTATGACTGGCGGCATTATCTGGCTGTCATACAGCGCAAACCGGGCGCCCTGCGCAATGGCGCGCCGTTTACCGAATTGCCAATTGCCTTCCGGACCCTGCAGGACCAACTGCTCAGGCGGCCGGGAGGGGATCGGGAAATGGCTGAAATCCTGGCCCTTGTGCTGCAGCATGATGAGCAGGCTGTCCTCTGCGCGGTTGAACTGGCTCTCGAAGATGGTGTGGCGACCAAGACCCATGTTCTCAATACGCTGCATCGCCTGATTGATGCCAAGAGAACCGCGGTTCCCCGGCTTGATGCCCCACAGGCCCTGGCGCTCGAACACGAACCCTGCGCCGATACAGGGCGCTATGACATCCTGCGGGGAGACAGCCGTCATGCATCATGATCCTGCAGCCGCTTCACTTGTCATCATGCTCCGTGGACTGCGGATGTATGGCATGGCCCAGGCTACGGCTGACCTCATAGAGCAGGGCGCGCCAGCTTTTGAGGCGGCCATCCCCATCCTCTCGCAACTTCTGAAGGCGGAGCTGGCCGAACGCGAAGTGCGCTCCATCGCCTACCAAACAAAGACAGCCCGCTTCCCTGCCTACAAAGACCTGTCCGGGTTCTCTTTTGCCGATACGCAGATCAACGAGCCCATGGTCCGCCAGCTCCATGGCGGGGACTTCATCGAGCGTGCTGAAAATGTCGTGCTGATCGGCGGCCCGGGAACCGGGAAAACCCACCTGGCGACCGCACTGGCCATCCAGGCGATCACCCATTACCGCAAGAAGGCGCGCTTCTGGTCAACGGTCGACCTGGTCAATGCGCTTGAACAGGAAAAGGCCGCCAACCGGGCCGGGCAGATTGCCGACAGGCTGCTCCGCCTGGATCTCGTGATCCTTGATGAACTCGGTTATCTCCCCTTCAGTGCGTCTGGTGGCGCCCTGCTGTTCCATCTGCTCAGCCGCCTCTACGAGCGCACCAGTGTCATCATCACAACCAATCTGAGCTTCAGTGAATGGGGAGAGGTCTTTGGTGACCCGAAGATGACGACGGCGCTCCTCGATCGGCTGACCCATCACTGTCATATCCTCGAGACAGGAAATGACAGCTACAGGTTCCGCGCCAGCACTGCCGCGTCAAAAAACAGAAAGGACAAATCCCCTTCTTGACCGCCCGCATAACTATGCCTGAAATAGCATCTGGCTGGGTCAATTCCTGATGAAAAACCTGGGTCAGTTCTCAGTGAAAATCAACAGACAGACCGTTTCCGGCCTAAACGCGCCCGAGAAGGGGGGGGAGAATAGAAGGTCCGACGTGGGAAACGAAAGGTGTTAAGCGGACATTGGCTATCGGGAAAATTTACGGTAACATTCGATATGTTCTGTAATTTTTGAGTCAATAACGGTATAGAATACAAATAAAAACATAAAAACAACTTATTTTTATTGAATGGAAATACAATGAAGTTTGGAAAATTAGAAATCATACTAAGCGTTATTGGTGGGTGTTGTTTGCTTTCTACGATTCCTCTAGTGATCTGCATGAATCACACTACACCTAGAGGCGATAGCGCAAACTGGCTACAAGCAATTGTAGCAATTCTAACTTTATTGGGCGTAATCTATGCCGCAATTAAGGCATCAGATGCAGCCAAAAGCACGGAAAATGTAGCACATAAAGCGAATGAAATTTCTGAAAATAGCCTTATTCTGACCGAGCGCTCCTATGTGGTAAACATACTAGGATATTTGGGGCAACAAGCCAATAATTCATTAAATAGACAAACTCTCGCAACAAGAAGGTGGAGGGAGTGTCAAAATATTATCAGTGCGGGTGGGCAGCCAGCCTCATCAAAAGCCAAGGCTGAACAAGAAAAAATATTCATCAATACAACAAAAGACAAAGATATTTCTATATTCGTAACGTCAATATTAAAATGTCACCATGTTATCGATTCATGCAAATATAAAGATTCGAGATATTACAAAAATATTTTGCGTTCTTATTTAGACACTGACGCAATCATCGAATTACTAGACGAAATCCAATTGCAATGGGTATGTAAGGACTATAAATCTCACGGAACTGCTTCTAATTTCTATAAATTGGCGTTAGATTTTGAAAAACAATACCAAGATGCACGTGCTTTCCTAGAAATAAAAAAGTCTTCATAAACCAAATCGGTTGATGGCGTACAGCTCCCTGCTCGAATTAGTGTCTCCTTTGGGGATTATGTCACCGTCTCCAGAACGGCAGAAATGAGGCGAAACCACCCATTTCCTCCCGTCACAATCCGACCTTCCCGGCCGGACTGTCCACCACGAGATCGAGCAGTTCGATATAGCCCCGCGTGCTGCGCGGATCGCGGTGACGGACATGACGGCGGATTTCTTCCTCACGCACGCCGCCGAGATAGGCTTCGGTGATGAAGCCGGAACGCAGGCCATGCGGCGTCAGCCGGTCGAGGATTTCCGGCGCGACCCCGGCCATCTCCCCGCGTCGGCGCAGGATCTGGCGCACGGCATCGGGATGCAGTCCGGTGCTGCCGATCCGGCCCGAGGCCTCGACCTTGCGGAACAGGGGGCCGACCCCACGGCGGGCGACATCCATCCAGCTCTCCAGCGCGCGGACCGGGCAGGTTTCGGGCCGCTGCCCGCGGGCGAGGCCGATCACCGCCCCCTCCCCCGTCTGGTCGGTCTTGCTGGCCCGGATGCCCAGCTGCAGGCCGTGTGCCATCGGTGTCAGGTCCTCCACCTGCAGTCCGACCAGTTCCGAACGGCGCAGGCCACCGGCGAACCCGACCAGCAGCAGCGCCCGGTCGCGCCGTCCCCGGGGCGACAGGTCACAGGTGGCCAGCAGATCCATCAGCAGGGCCCGCCGTACCGCCACGGGTTTGCGGACCGGCCGGTGCTGCGTCCGCAGCACGCCCTGCAGCGGCCCCTGGATGGCCCGGTGGCCTGCATTCCAGGGCCAGTCGCCGGACCGGTGGGCCTTGCCGATGGCGGCCAGACGGCGGCGGATGGTACGCGGGGAAAACACCCCGGCGAGGCTGGCCAGATAGGCCCCGACGGTTTCGGGTGCCGCGGGCAGCGGCTGGAACCCGGCCTGCCGGCACCAGGCCTGGAAGTGCGCCCAGTCGGCCCGATAGGCGCGCAGCGTCGCCGGCGCCGTGGCGTGGCTGGCAAAACGGATGGCGGTCTCCAGCGCCGCACTGCCTGCCGGGGTCAGCAACGGACCGCCCGTCTCCCTGTCCGCGACGGGGGGAAAGCCTGGAGCCACTCTCCGGGCAGGCAACCGGTCCACGGGCGTTCTGGCAGTCATGGAGACAGGATGGCAGCCGCAGGCGCTCCATTCAACCCGTTTCAATGCCATCACACGCGATAAGGGGAATTATCACGTGTGGAAGGGACCATTCAAGGAATAGCATGCCAGAATATCGCCCTCCTCGCGCGCTCCCACAGAAAGCCCGTGCACTTTTGTAGCGGGACATGTGCACTGTTGAAGCGAGCCTCAGCAAGCCAGGTGGAGAAAACAGCGACAAAGTGGAATTACCCCGTGCACTTTTGTAGCGCATACTAATATATATCTAATATATTTTAACTCGTATCCCCGCTACAAAAGTGCACGGCGACGTACGCCAATCGTTTTGATAGGCTGAGCATGAAGGAGAGCCTATGAGCGAGCTGCACCAAATACTGGAGTCTTATGGGCGTCAACGCGCTCTTGATTTCGATTTTGAGCGACCCGAGATCGAGGCCGCCGCTATGTATATGGCTGATGAAGATAGCGGTATCGGGTTTCTTTATTCTGGTTGGTGCCAAGCTGCTCTACCTCATCGACGGCTCCCTGACGACAAGGGCTGGCAGTTATCTAGTGACCAAGTGTGTCTTATTATTCAACCTGGGATGAAACGAGGGAGCGAAGGTGAACCTGTTCCTGTTGGAGTCCCTTATGGTAGCCGAGCCCGACTGATCCTAATCTACATGCAGTCTGAGGCTATTCGGACGAATTCACGAGATATCGAACTAGGGAAGAGTCTTCGTTCCTGGATGAACCGCATGGGAATTCCGATTGGGGGAAAAAACTTACAAATCGTAAGAGAACAGGCCGAGCGTTTATCTCGCTGCAGACTTTCCTTTGAGGTGGTGCGTGGAGCAGCTCGAGGGCTATCGAATCAAAGTATCGTGGACTCCGCCATATTTTTAGAAGCGGACGCAGACGGTAACAGCAATCAGCAATTCATGCAGAAAGCCCGGTTATCCGAAGGTTTTTTTGAGGGGCTTAAGAAACATCCTGTGCCATTAGAAGAAGCCGCCATAAAAGCTCTTAGTAACAACAGTATGGCATTAGATATATATTGTTGGTTAGCCTATAGACTTCACTCACTGACCTCGCCAACGCCCATATCATGGAAAGCACTTAAAATTCAGTTTGGGGCATCCTATAGTCAACTCAACAATTTCCGTAGTCGTTTTATCCCAAACTTAAACTTAGCACTTGCGGTTTATCCCCGGGCTCGTATCACCGAGATGGACCAGCGCAAGGGGTTAGTCCTGCATCCAACTCCCCCGCCGGTCAGGAAAAGATAATATTGCAGCGCGAGGTGTGCACTTTTGTAGCGCCTTAGTGCAGATCAAAACAACGAAAGCTAACGTGGTATCACCGCGTCTGCGTGCACTCTTGTAGCAGCTATGGTTATAAAGATACATCAAGCGTCAAGAGGGAGGCGTCTCGCCATCCTTGCCAATTACCGGGGCTGGGACACCTGCAATGTGCATCGCACGGGCAAGCTTCTCAAACAGATTTGGATGGCCACGTTTGCTCGTTGGATCTCGGCGTACAGTAGTATGAAACCATCCAGAGCGATGGTAGCGTCAGATATATGGAATCTTGTTTCGGATCGTACCATGTGCCGATCCGTAGATAAGCTGTCTGCCTCCCCTTCTCACTCTTACAAATGTCATCTGTCATTCTCGTATCTTTCGCTGTTTGTGGGCGAAATATTGGATATTCAATCAAAAGGTAAGATAGATCACTCGCCCACCTTCCGCGGCTCGATGAGCCATGGAAGCTTAATTGCAGTGTCATCGCGATAAGCTACTCGGCAGGCGTGCACTTTTGTAGCAGCCAAGGGATAAGTCTCCCCAATTAGGGAGACCGCATTCCCTGGTCATATAAATCTAGCAGAAATTTTAGGAACTCATCTGAGCTTCCGAATTTTACGAGATGTTTTTGAAAACGAGCTTTTGTCTCGGGAAGGACTTTCATATTCATCTGGGCAGTCCTTCCCGTACGACGTAAGCTTCTGCCATCTATTTTTACGGTGTCAGTTCTCGCCGTGAAGCCCGCTTTAGCTGCCTCATTGATAGCTTGATGAGTTATGGCTTTATCCACCGGTGCCCGTTTTATCGGCACGTCCGTGAAATCAGAAAAGTCTAACTTGGCCGACGGCCTGGGTTCTTGGGACATATTAGTGCTTTCCCATCTCTTCGCGCAAAACATCACGCACCTCGGTTGCGAAATGCTCTGCATTTTCTATTGCACTGGCCGGGTTCCGAACCTCCTTCGGAGACAAGTCATAGATTGTGCCGCCAAGGCGAAACGGCGCCTTAAAGGCTGCACGTTCCACTATAGATGATTTGAGCATAGGTATCCCTGCATCTTCGAGCTGAGCCTGAATATCGCGCATGCCCTTGTCTGCGATAACCGGTGAAGTCTGCGCAAAGAATACCCTGAAAGGAATGCGCCTGCGGAAGACTGTCTCTTGCCGTTTAATCAACTTGATAATGTTTGTCGCTTCGTCGGCATCAAGCTGGCTGCCCTTCATCGGGATCAGAGCTAGGTCTGCGCGTCCCAGACCAACGCTTACTTCGACATTGCGACTACCTTCCAGATCTACGATGACGAAAGGGTCCTTGGCGGTGTCTACGGCGTCAGCTACGTCGCTTCCAAGTGCCGGAACAACCGAGAGGGTTGAGGGGCGATTGGTAGGAAAGCGCTCGGCCCATTTCTGGATGGGTAGGTTCGGGTCGGCATCAACAAGGGTGGTGGGAGCGTTATTAGCTACCAACACTGATGCCAAAGTGAAAGCCGATGTGGTCTTCCCTACCCCACCTTTACTGCTGGCGAAAACTATGACCGGCATAAAGAGAATCTCCAGTTCATGGATAAAAGCAACGTCGTTGTGATATCACAGATACCCGGTATCGGGAAGATACCAAGTACCCAAAATAAAATAGATACCGTCGGGATACCGGGTATCCCGTTGGCGCTTGGTATCATAATGGTATCTGGTACCCATGCAAACAGATAGCTAATAGGTACCCGGTACCAACAAGTAACTCTGCGCTCTGTTGTCTATAATAAAGGCGGGGCGGGCGTGTGGATGATTTAGCAGTAGCGCATGCTCCCCATCGGCCGGCCAAGAGATCGTGCTCGATTGCGAGAGGAAAGTGCGTAGAATCTTGGCAAGAGAGAACCTTGACAGGTGCGCCTGGTTGCTCACGATACCCGATACCCGATACCCGATACCCGATACCCGATACCCGATACCCGATACCCGATACCCGATACC
>NZ_QUWV01000197.1 GCF_003403295.1 Komagataeibacter melaceti
CGCGCGTCTGCCCCTCGGTCCGTTCCATGTGCGGCTCGAGCCATGCCACGGCGGTCTTCATCGTCTCGGCGGACTGGAGCACGAAGGGTAGCTGCATCTTGCCCGCGCCAAACAGTTCGCCCACCACCTTCATGCCATCAAGCAGCACGGTGTTGATGATGTCGAGCGGCGACATCTCCTTCATCGCTTCCGCAAGGTCATCTTCCAGCCCCTTGCGGTCACCATCGACAATGCGGTCCTTCAGGCGTTCGGTCGCGGTCTCGGCGCGGGCCTTCTTGACCGCATCGGCGGCCTTGCGGTCGGCAAAGA
>NZ_QUWV01000198.1 GCF_003403295.1 Komagataeibacter melaceti
TCAGGAGAACATCTGCCCTTTGAAGTCACTGACCTGTCCAGCAGTCAGATGAAGCCGGACCGGTCGGCCCTGACCATCGCACACGGCACGGAGTTTTGAGTTCAGGCCGTCTTTCGTGCATCCGATATGCGGGGAAAAACCCCTTTTTAAACAGAGAGGCTGCTGTCCGGTGTGCTTTCAGATATGTCGCATCGATCATCAGACGCTTCGAACGGCCAGCCTGTTCTGTCAGGGCGACAGAGATCCTGTCAAAGACACCCAGGCGGCTCCACCGGATAAAGC
>NZ_QUWV01000199.1 GCF_003403295.1 Komagataeibacter melaceti
TTCAGCCGGGCCTTCATACTCAGGGCCTATCCCCTGCAGACCCACGAGATGCTTTTTGATGCGCTTACCGAGGCCTTCCGCGTGCTCGGTGGCGTGCCACGGCGGGGTATTTTTGACAACATGAAGACCGCTGTGGACCGGATTGGCTCTGGCAAGGCACGTCAGGTCAACCTGCGCTTCATGGCCCTGGCCAGCCATTATCTGTTCGAGGCGACCTTCTGCAATCCGGCAGCGGGATGGGAGAAAGGGCAGATCGAGAAGACTGTACAAGGATGCCCGACGCCATATCTGGCAGGATCTGCCTGCCTTTCCTGATCTGGGGGCGCTGAATGCCTGGCTGGAAGCCCGCTGCCTGGACTGCTGGGAACGGCTGC
>NZ_QUWV01000019.1:2500-5519 GCF_003403295.1 Komagataeibacter melaceti
CAGGAGGCGATGAAAGACGTGGCACGCTGCGAAAAGCCATGGGGAGCCGCGAGCAGGCTTTGATCCGTGGATATCTGAATGGGGAAACCCACCCAGCGATGGGTATCATGTTCTGAATACATAGGGGCATGAGGCGAACCCGGGGAACTGAAACATCTAAGTACCCGGAGGAAAAGACATCAATTGAGATTCTGCTAGTAGTGGCGAGCGAACGCGGAACAGGCCAGTGGTCATTCATGAAGAAGCAGAACGGAATGGAAAGTCCGGCCAGAGCGGGTGATAGCCCCGTATGCGTAGTGTCATGACTGATCCTTGAGTAGGGCGGGACACGTGAAATCCTGTCTGAACATGGGGGGACCACCCTCCAAGCCTAAATACTCCCTGGTGACCGATAGCGAACAAGTACCGTGAGGGAAAGGTGAAAAGCACCCCGATGAGGGGAGTGAAAGAGACCTGAAACCGGATGCCTACAAGCAGTCGGAGCCTCTTATGGGGTGACGGCGTACCTTTTGTATAATGGGTCAGCGAGTTTCTGTTTGCAGCAAGCTTAAGCCGGTAGGTGTAGGCGTAGCGAAAGCGAGTCTGAATAGGGCGACGAGTTGCTGGCAGAAGACCCGAAACCGAGTGATCTAGCCATGGCCAGGCTGAAGGTGCGGTAACACGCACTGGAGGGCCGAACCCACGCCTGTTGAAAAAGTCGGGGATGAGCTGTGGCTAGGGGTGAAAGGCCAATCAAACTCGGAAATAGCTGGTTCTCCGCGAAATCTATTGAGGTAGACCGTCTGGTATTACCCCGGGGGGTAGAGCACTGGATGGGCTAGGGGGGCCCAAAGCCTTACCAAACCTAACCAAACTCCGAATACCCGGAAGTATGAGCCAGGCAGACAGACAGTGGGTGCTAAGGTCCATTGTCGAGAGGGAAACAGCCCAGACCACCAGCTAAGGCCCCTAAATCGTGGCTAAGTGGGAAAGGATGTGGGGATTCCAAAACAACCAGGAGGTTGGCTTAGAAGCAGCCATCCTTTAAAGAAAGCGTAATAGCTCACTGGTCTAATAGAAACCCTGCGCCGAAAATGTAACGGGGCTCAAGCCACGTGCCGAAGCTGTGGGTGCATATCTATGATATGCGCGGTAGCGGAGCGTTCCGTAAGTCTGTGAAGGAGACGGGGTGACCCTCTCTGGAGATATCGGAAGTGCGAATGCTGACATGAGTAGCGACAAACAGTGCGAGAAACACTGTCGCCGAAAGTCCAAGGGTTCCTGCGCAAGGTTAATCCGCGCAGGGTGAGCCGGCCCCTAAGGCGAGGGCGAAAGCCGTAGTCGATGGAAACCGGGCAAATATTCCCGGGCCTGCCAGAAGTGACGAATACGATATGTTGTCGGGTCTTAACGGATTGATCCGGCTTTTGGAGTATTCCAGGAAATAGCTCTGGCATATAGACCGTACCCGAAACCGACACAGGTGGACTGGTAGAGAATACCAAGGCGCTTGAGAGAACGATGCTGAAGGAACTAGGCAAATTACTTGCGTAACTTCGGGATAAGCAAGACCCGTCAGTGGGCAACCATTGGCGGGTGGCACAGACCAGGGGGTAGCGACTGTTTAGTAAAAACACAGGGCTGTGCGAAGTCGAGAGACGACGTATACGGCCTGACGCCTGCCCGGTGCCGGAAGGTTAAGAGGAGGTGTGCAAGCACCGAATTGAAGCCCCGGTAAACGGCGGCCGTAACTATAACGGTCCTAAGGTAGCGAAATTCCTTGTCGGGTAAGTTCCGACCTGCACGAATGGCGTAACGACTTCCCCGCTGTCTCCAGCATCGGCTCAGCGAAATTGAATTCCCCGTGAAGATGCGGGGTACCCGCGGTCAGACGGAAAGACCCTATGAACCTTTACTGCAGCTTTGCAGTGGCATCAGAGACATTCTGTGTAGGATAGGTGGGAGGCTTTGAAACCGGGGCGCCAGTTCCGGTGGAGCCATCCTTGAAATACCACCCTGACTGTTTCTGATGTCTAACCGAGGCCTGTTAGCCAGGTCCGGGACCCTGCATGGTGGGCAGTTTGACTGGGGCGGTCGCCTCCCAAAGTGTAACGGAGGCGCGCGATGGTGGGCTCAGGCCGGTCGGAAACCGGCTGTCGAGTGCAATGGCATAAGCCCGCCTGACTGTGAGAGTGACAGCTCGATCAGAGACGAAAGTCGGCCATAGTGATCCGGTGGTCCCGCGTGGAAGGGCCATCGCTCAACGGATAAAAGGTACTCTAGGGATAACAGGCTGATCTCCCCCAAGAGTCCACATCGACGGGGAGGTTTGGCACCTCGATGTCGGCTCATCACATCCTGGGGCTGGAGCAGGTCCCAAGGGTTCGGCTGTTCGCCGATTAAAGTGGTACGTGAGCTGGGTTTAGAACGTCGTGAGACAGTTCGGTCCCTATCTGCCGTGGGTGTTGGAGACTTGAGAGGATTTGTCCCTAGTACGAGAGGACCGGGATGAACATACCTCTGGTGCACCGGTTGTCGCGCCAGCGGCACAGCCGGGTAGCTAAGTGTGGACGGGATAACCGCTGAAAGCATCTAAGCGGGAAACCCACCTCAAAACAAGGTCTCCCCGAGGGCCGTGATAGACCATCACGTCAATAGGCCAGGTGTGGAAGCGCAGTAATGCGTGCAGCTGACTGGTCCTAATCGCCCGATAGGCTCATTCCATCGCCACATACGTGGCAACATACATGCACAGCAGTCATCCACTCTCAATACACAAAACACCAACCCATCCACATCCTCTCCCCTCTCCAGGGGGACTGGATGACCTGGTGGCCATGGCGGGGAATGATCCACCCGATCCCATCCCGAACTCGGCCGTGAAATACCCCAGCGCCCATGATACTGTGCCTTAAGGCACGGGAAAGTCGGTCGCCGCCAGGTCTTCCAATCCCCCTCACAACCGCGGGGTGGAGCAGCCCGGTAGCTCGTCAGGCTCATAACCTGAAGGCCGCAGGTTCAAATCCTGCCCCCGCAACCA
>NZ_QUWV01000200.1 GCF_003403295.1 Komagataeibacter melaceti
CCAGTGCCTGGATCTGGGATTTCTCGTCGACACACAGCACGATCGCGCGGTTCGGCGGCGACATGTAAAGACCGACAATATCCCGAACCTTGTCGACAAATAGCGGGTCCGTCGACAGTTTGAAGGTTTCGGCCCGATGCGGCTGCAGACCGAAGGCGCTCCAGATCCGGCGGATGGTCGTATGCGACAGGCCGATCTCGGCAGCCATGGAACGGATCGGCCAGTGGGTCGCGTCTTTGGGCGTTGTGTTCAGCGTGCGCTCGATGACCTGCGTAACTTGCGCATCCGACACCGTGCGGGGCCGGCCGGCACGATATTCGTCGGTCAGGCCTTCGATGCCATCTTCGACAAACCGCCGCCGCCATTTGCCGACGGTATGCTCATGCACCCCCAGGCGTGCAGCAACTTCCTTGCTCTGCAAGCCTTCGGCACAGAGCAGAACCATCCGGCAGCGATCCGATAACGACCGCGGCGCCTTGTGACGCCGGACCTGCCCTTCAAGAAACGTCCGCGCATGAGGACTCAGCACCACCTCACCTGCCTGTCGTCCCGCCATCGTTCTGCTCCCGTCATTGCGACAGGAATATTATATAATGATGCTTATTTCAGTTCCAGATGACTA
>NZ_QUWV01000201.1 GCF_003403295.1 Komagataeibacter melaceti
AAGGGCCATGCCATTCGCGCGCGTTGACAGGAAAGATACCAGGTGTGCGGATCAGAACACCGTCACGGACAGTGGCAATCTCAAGGCGATAGCCTGCGATCATCCTAAACTCCGCTGGAGACCCCGGCGTTCAGGCCGGGGAGGAAAGCGGTTCCGCTCTTTACTGAAGAGGTTTTCCATATTAAGTTAAATGCATGTCGTTTCGTGGCTTCACATACATGCTCAAGCCCGATGCCTTGCAGGAAGAAGCCTTCCTTCAATTCGCGGGCGTCTGCCGTCTTGTGTGGAATCTTGCCCTTGAACAGCGCCGCGACCACTGGCGGACCTATCAGGCCAGAACCGGCGACAACCTGAACTACGTGACGCAGGCAAGGGAACTGACGGCGCTCCGCCGTGAGGTGGATTTTATCCGCGCTGTCAGTCAGACTACCCAGCAATATGCGCTCAAGGCCCTTGATGAAGCCTATCGCCGCTTCTTCAAGAGCCTTGGAGGCTATCCGCAACCGAAGAAGAAAGGCGTGAACGATGCCTTCACCTTCAACGGACGAGAGATAGCAGTTGAGCGCCTGAACAACCGATGGGGTCGTGTCCGTCTGCCGAAAATAGGCTGGGTCAAGTTCCGCATGACGCGGAACCTGTCGGGCAAACTGACGGAAGCGACCGTCAGCCTCACGCCCCTCGGATGGCAGATCAGTATCGGTTGCAAGGACTGCGACATCCGCGACTTTGCGACCGAGGGTGCGGTCGGCATTGATCGGGGCGTGTCTGTACCGCTCATGCTCTCCGATGGCACAGTTTACATGCTGCCGGAACGGCTCGACGTCATCGAGAGACGGGCACGTAAGGCTCAACGTATCCTCGCACGTCGCAAGCGGGGTTCGAACCGTCACGCCCTTGCTCGCAAGCGCGTTGCAGCACTCAAGGCAAAGGCCGCTCGTATCCGCAAGCACTGGGCGCACGAAACGACAACCGACATCTGCCGGAACCACGGAACTGCGGTTATCGAGCGACTGCGTACCAGAGACATGACCGCCAGTGCTGCCGGAACCGTGGAGGAGCCCGGCAGAAACGTCGCCCAGAAGCGCGGCCTCAACCGCGCTATTCTCAACGTGGGCTGGCACCAGATCGAGACGATGCTTTTCTACAAGGCCCATCGTGTCGTGAAGGTTGACCCGCGCTTTACCTCGCAGACCTGTTCGTGCCGCGGAGCCGTGGACAGTCGAAGCCGCAAGAACCAAGCGTCCTTCGTCTGCACGACATGCGGCTTCCATGCCAATGCCGATCACAATGCCGCCCTCAATATTCTTTACAGGGGGAACACTCCTGTCGTGGAGCCACAGGTCACTGCGGCGTCGAAGCGAAAACTACACCCGGTCTGACCGGAGAAATCCTCGCCATTCAGGGCGAGGAAGATGTTAATTCAACACGGCAGGTGCCGGACATGGACTTCTCCCAGAAAGGAAACGGCCCCGCCAAGCGGGGCCAGAGCAGCAGATACGAAGAGGCG
>NZ_QUWV01000202.1 GCF_003403295.1 Komagataeibacter melaceti
GGCCGGGGTGGCGGATTGGGGGCGATGGCCGAGAACAGGTTTTTCAGCGCGCCGCCCGTGACCTGGTTCTTCTTTGCCCGTGCGCGGATGGCCGCCAGCGCGTTTTCCGACTGGCCCGCATGTTCCTCCAGCACGAGCGCCAGAATATCCGACAGGATTTTCAGTTCCTTGGGATCGATTGTGTTGCTCATCTATGGCACCGGGGTCGGATCATGCGGTTACAACCATTACGGACGCGGACTGGCGGCGCGGATCAGCCGGTCACGGATGGCGCGGCCCATCCCGTGCGCGGGCACATGCTGTACTGCGATCCCGACCAGTCCCCGGCGGTGTCCCTCCATATCAAGAAACCGCAGCCCCGCGAAGAGGCGCGCCGCCGCTTCGTGCAAATCACCATCCGCGCTGAGGTTCCATACCAGCCCGCTGCCCGGCAGTGCGGGTCCGAAGGCCAGCAGCGCCTCGTTGGCGGCGACGCTGCGCGCCTCCAGCCTAACCGGCAGGCCCGGCGCGTAATGCGATGAAAGCTGCCCTGGCGCGCTGGGGCGGGCATCATCGCTGCCCGCCATGGTGGCGACCGGCATGCCGCATGCGTCTTCAAGCATTTCAAGGGTGATGCCGCCGGGGCGCAGCAGCACGGGGCGCGCGCTGCTCAGATCCACTATGGTGCTTTCCACCCCCACGGGGCATGGCCCGCAGTCCAGCACGGCGTCAATCCGCCCGTCCAGACCCGCCAGCACATGCTGCGCGTCCGACGGGCTGACCCGCCCCGACGGGTTGGCCGAAGGGGCAACCACGGGAAAGCCGCAGGCGGTCAGCAGGGCATGGATGGTCCGCCCGGCGGGTACGCGCACCGCCGCCGTGGGCAGCCCCGCCGTGGCGATGGTGGAAATGGCGCAGTCCCGCGCGCGCGGCAGCACGAGCGTGAGCGGGCCGGGCCAGAACCGTCCGGCCAGCATGCGGGCCAGCGGGGTCGCCTCCACCTGCGCAAAGGCGGCATCAGCGCTGGCGAAGTGGCTGATCAGCGGGTTGATGCCCGGCCGCCCCTTGGCGGTGTAGATCGCGCGGACCGCCCGGTCATTGCCCGCATCCGCCCCCAGCCCGTAAACCGTTTCCGTCCCGAACGCGACAAGGCCGCCCGCGCGCAGGATGGCGGCGGCGGTCTCGATACCCTGCGGGTCGTCATGCAGCAGTCGTGTATTCATCGGCGCGGGCGGTTACGTCGCGCCGCGACAGATGAAATGCGGGTTGCGCCAGCCAGCCTTGCCATAGCCCAGCGGTGCGCCATCCATGGTGGTGATGCTGCCGCCGGCTGCTTCCACAACCGCCTGCGGGGCGGCGGTGTCCCACTCCATGGTGGGGCCAAGGCGGGGGTACAGGTCGGCCAGCCCCTCGGCCACGCGGATGAACTTGGCGGCGGAGCCGATATTGCCCACATGCGCGATCCGCTGCCCGCCCAGGAATTCGCGCAGGCGCGGGTCATCGGCATGCTGGCGCGAGGCCAGCACCGTCAGCCCTTCCGCCGGGGGACGGCGGACATGGATGGCCTGCGTGCCATTGGCGTCGATGCGTATTGCCCCACGCCCCGCGCCCGCGCCGTAAAGCTGGTGGTAGGCAGGCAGGGCGACGGCGCCCAGAACCGGGCGGCCATGGCGCACAAGCCCGATATTGACGGTAAAGTCATCGCGCCCGGCGGCGAATTCGCGCGTGCCGTCCAGCGGGTCTACCAGCCAGAATTCGCTGCCCGTATCAATGCGGATGCCCGCGGCCATTTCCTCCTCCGCCACCACGGGGATGGACGGGGCATGGGCGCGCAGGCCCTTCAGGATATGGGCCTCCGCCGCGTGGTCGGCTTCCGTTACGGGGGAGCTGTCGGTCTTGACCGTGGTCTCGAACCCGCGTGCGCGGATGGCGCGGATCAGCCCGGCGGCCTCATCGGCCAGGCGCAGGGCCAGGTCCAGAAGGAATCCATCATCATGGACTGGTATGGATGGTGTATTCATGCTGTTCGCATTAGCTTACTCATGCCGCGCCGTCATGTCCTTATCGGCCATGATGGCTCCGGATATGGATATTCCGGTCATGGCCATGCCTGGCGGGCAAGGGAATTTATCCAGTCTGTCCAAAACTTTCGTAGCGGAGCCCCGTGATCCATATGCTCGACATCGCCTTTTCCGACGCCACCGTTCCCTCTGGCGGCGCGATCGCCATTCCCGCCACGTCCGGCACGTCCCCCACCGGCCTGTTCGCCACGGTGAACACGGCGCTGGACGGGGCGCTGGAGCGTGCGGCGAAGGCCGCCAGCTTTGATTTCGAGGCCGCGAAGACCTGCGTCGTGCTCGCCCCCGGCGCGGGGTATGACCGCGTGGTGCTGGTCGGTCTGGGCCGCGCCGATGAGCTTGACGCCACCGTGGCCGAAAAGGTGGGCGTGGCGGCGGCGAAGGCACTGGCCGCCGGGGGCACGACGGGGGTGATCGTGGCTGATGCCCTCACACCCGAACTGGCCGCCCATGTGGCGCTGGGCGCGGTGCTGGGGTCCTACCGCTTCGATTCGTACCGTACCCAGCCGCGCAAGGGCGAGACGGCGCCGCTGGCATCGCTGGACATCGCAACATCCGACCCGGCGGCGGCGCAGGCGGCATGGGCGCCGCTGGCTGCCGTGGCGCGTGGTGTCTGCCTGTGCCGTGACCTGGTGTCCGAACCCGCCAACATGCTGCGCCCGCCTGAATTCGAGCAGCGCATCCTCGCCCTGCGTGACCTTGGCGTCACGGTCGAGGTGCTGGATCGTGACGCCATGGCGGAGCTGGGCTTCGGCGCGTTGCTGGGTGTGGCGCAGGGCAGCGACGCCCCGCCGCGCACGGTCATCATGCGCTGGAATGGCGGGGCGGAGGGGGAAGCCCCGGTCGCCTTCGTGGGCAAGGGCGTGACGTTTGATTCGGGCGGCATCTCCATCAAGCCCGCCGCGGGCATGGACGAAATGAAAACCGACATGGCGGGTGCCGCCGCCGTGGTCGGCACCATGGCCGCGCTGGCCGGGCGCAAGGCGAAGGTCAACGCCGTGGGCGTGGTGGGGCTGGTGGAAAACATGCTGTCCGGCAATGCCCAGCGCCCCGGTGACGTGGTGCGCACGGCGGCGGGCCAGACGGTGGAAGTGCTCAATACCGATGCGGAAGGCCGTCTCGTGCTGGCGGATGTGCTGTGGTACACGCAGGACCGCTTCAGCCCGCGCTTCATGGTTGACCTTGCAACACTGACCGGGGCGATCGTGGTCGGCCTTGGCCACGAGCGCGCGGGCCTGTTCTCGAACAGTGATGAACTGGCGGCCAACCTGTCCGGCACGGGCGAGGCGACGGGGGAGAAGCTGTGGCGCATGCCGCTGGACGCCGCCTATCTGGAACGCCTGCGCTCCGATATTGCGGACCTCAAGAACATCGGCGGCCGCCCCGGCGGGTCGATCACGGCGGCCAAGTTCCTTGAATGCTTCGTGAACGAGGTGCCATGGGCGCATCTGGACATTGCGGGCGTGGCATTCACCACCAAGGCGACATCGCACGCGCCCAAGGGGGCGAGTGGCTTTGGCGTGCGCCTGCTCGACCGTATGGTCAGCACGTATTACGAGGGGTGATACCTGCCCCGCGTGGCAGGTCAGGACGGAACAGGGAACTCCATGGCGCAGATCGGCTTCTATCATCTGACGCGCTCCACGGTGGTGGAAGTCCTGCCCGCGCTGCTGGGCCGCACATTGGCGGCGGGCCAGCGCGCGGTGGTGCGTTGCGCGACGGACGAACGGGTCAGGGAACTCGATGACGGGCTGTGGCGCGCCACCGACCCGTTATGGCTGCCCCACGGCACGCAGGCCATGGGGCACGGGCCATGGCAGCCCATATGGCTGACCGCTGGTGCGGATGTGCCCAACGGGGCCAGGTTCCTCTTTCTGCTCGATGGGGTGGAGGCGGCGGACCTTGCGGAATTCACGCGGGTGTTCGACCTGTTCGATGGCCATGACGAGGCCGCCGTCGCCGCCGCGCGCCGCCGCTGGCTGGCGGGGCGCGATGGCGGGCATGAACTGGGCTACTGGCAGCAGCAGCCCAGGGGATGGGTGCGTCGCAGATAGTCACCCCCGCGCAGGCCACCGCCGCGCGGCATGGACGAAAGGCAGGTTCCCTTATGAAGACGGTTACTTTCCCCAATGGTACGCAGGTGCCCGCGCTGGGCATGGGCACATGGAACATGGGGGACGCCGAGAGCCGCCGCGCTGATGAGATCGCAAGCATCCGCGCGGGGCTTGAGGCCGGTATCCGCGTGGTGGACACGGCGGAAATGTATGGCTCCGGCCGATCCGAAAAACTGGTGGGCGAGGCGATCCGGGGCCTGCGTGATGACGTATTCCTCGTCAGCAAGGTGCTGCCCTCCAACGCGTCGCGCGCGGGTGTGCGCCGGGCGTGCGAGGCGTCGCTGAAGCGGCTGGGCACCGACTGGCTCGACCTCTACCTTCTCCATTGGGAGGGAAGTGTTCCGCTGGCGGAAACCATCGCCGGGTTCGCGGACCTGGTGGATGCCGGGCTGATCCGGAGCTGGGGCGTTTCCAATTTTGATACCGATGGCATGCGCGCGGTCGAGGCCATCCATTCCCCCACGCCCTGCGCCGCCAATCAGGTGCTCTACAGCCTTGATTACCGGGGTGTGGAATTTGACCTGCTGGAGCATGACCGCGCGGCGGGCGTGGTGACGATGGCCTATTCCCCGCTGGGGCAGGGGGGTGAACTGCTGCGCGCACCGGTTCTGGCGCGTGTGGCGCGGCGGCATACGACATCGCTCGGCCCGGCCACCCCGGCGCAGGTTGCCCTTGCATGGGTGCTGCGACAGCCCGATGTGCTGGCGATTCCCAAGGCGGGCAGCCCGAAGCACCAGCATGAAAACTTCGCCGCACAGGAGATCGTCTTGACGCGCAACGATCTGGCGGAGATTGATGGGGCCATCGCGCCGCCGCGCCGCAAGGAGCCGCTGGCCATGATCTGACCCGCCCGGGTTTCCGGGCGATTGAAGGGCCGCCATCATTCCTGTCATCCTTGTCGCAACCGTGTTTCTGGTCGGGCTGGCATCCATCCTCCCCTGGCACCTGCCCCGGCTGGTGGCCTTCATCCGGGGGGGATGGGGGGTGATCGGCCTGCTGGTGGCGCTCCTGTCCTGCGGGGTTGTCCTGCCGGGTGGGGTGATGACGCAGGGGCCGGGTTTTTTCGCCCCTGTTGTTGATGGCCTCGGCCTGCTCCTGCCGCTGGGCCTTATCGGGCTTATGGCCACGGACCGGCGTGACCTGGCGGCCTGTGCCGGGGCGGCCTGTGCCGTCATGGGTGGTCCTGTTATCTCGTGCATGGGGGCGGGGTGGGTGTTGCTGGCCCGTGGCGGGTCCGTGCGGCCTGCACCCGACATGCTCGGCCTGCTGCTGCTGGCCAGTGTTTCGGCCTGCCCGGACCGGGGGGTAAACCTGCTGCCTGCCTTGTGCTGGGTCGGGACACGCGGGCTGCTGGGGCTTTCCTTTTCCCCGCGCGTGGCGTCGCGCGGGCTGCGGGCGTTCCGGATGGCGGACATGGCCGGCCTGATCGCGGGCATGGCCCTGTGGCTGCACCTGCTGGCGGGTGAACGGATGCCCGACATCCGCTGGGGTGCTTTCCTGATTATTGCGGGCTGCCTGTTTTATGGCATGGCCTCGTGGCGCGCGTTGTGCGCAGCGGATGCCCGGCGGGTCATGACCGGGCTTGTGGGGGGCACTGGCGCGCTGGTGGTGGTCATTGCCGGGCTTATGGTGCTGGCGCGGGCAGATGACCTGCCCGCCATGGCCGTGTGCGCCACCCGCACGCTCATGCTGGTGGCGGGGTCAACGCTGGTCTGGGCGTTCATGGCGCGCACCGTGGATGTCATGGAGCGTGAAGCTGGCCCGTCCGTGCTGCTTCGCCTTGGGGGGCTGGGCATGCTCATGCCGCGCCTGTCTGGCCTGTTTGCCATGGGCTTGCTGGCGGAAAGCGGCCTGCCGCCCCTGCTGGTTTTTTTCGTTATATGGATGCTTGCGCACCTGCTGGCCGCCATGCCGCGCGCGGGTGGGCTGGCGGGTGACCTGCCGCTGCTGCTGGCGCTCGGGGCGCTGGGGGCAGGG
>NZ_QUWV01000203.1 GCF_003403295.1 Komagataeibacter melaceti
GGGTGTGCCAGCCGGGGGCGTGCTGGTGGCGGCCTTGCGGGCGGGGGGCTGTTTATGTTGCGAATCGTGAACGACCTGGGGGGTCTGCTGTGCGTGGGCGGTATCAGGCTGTCCGAACGAACTCAGGATCGTACTGGTCAGAAAAATCTGGAGCGACCAAAATCGTTTCTTATTCATGCTCGGGCCTGTATTTATATAGGGTTACGATGTGGGGGATTTTTACTCAGGTCTGATCTTGTCCGCGCAATATAAATGTTTTGGGGACAGTACTGGCGTCTGTTTGTGATGAAATTTGTTGTGGTAGAGTTATGATATTTTAATCAGATACGAATTTGCAACATAAATTCTGATTGGATGGTCAGATAATTTTGCATCAAGAACCGGCTTGTGTTGCGGAAAAGAGAACAGTAATTCCGTACATTGTAATAACGTAACGACTGGTATTCCCCGCCGGATCGCCACCATGGCCGCCGTTGCGGCCATATGACCGTTCCCGTCATGACACCATTTTTATTTGCCCCGACCGCCACCAGGCCAGAAATGGCGGGAAGGGCCACCGGTTTAGTTCATGCGGCAAGCATAGGCAGCGTTATCATTCTCCGGTAAGCTTGGTTCGACGTTGCAACAAGGAGAGGCATGAATGACAATGCGCCCGGTTCTGGTCGGTGATCCGGCTCCGCTATTCGTTCAGCACTGTACAACGCAGTGGGGGCGCTATAGTTTTGATATGGCGGCGGGCCGATACAGTATATTGTTATTTGTACCCTCGCTGCATAATCCCGCCGCCCGGCGCGCGTATGACCATGTGCGCCGCGGCATGGATACGCTTGATACCGCGCAGTCCCATGTCTTTATTGTCAGCGCGGATGAAAAGGACCACGCCGCGCACACTCCTGATGCGGACATGCCCGGCCTGCTGTTCCTGTGGGATGCGGACCTGCTGGTCCATAATCTGTACGGCGTTGCAGCCAAAAGCTGCTGCTGGGTGGTGGTTGACCCGATGATGCGGATTGCCCTTGTGGCGGAAAACGGGCCGCAGGCCGCCCGCCGCGTGCTGGAGTGGACACGCGCGCAGCCCCCCCATCAGGACGGGCCGATCCCCGCCCTGCTGCTGCCCAATGTGCTGGAGCCGGAATTCTGCAATGCGCTCATCCATTATTACCAGACGCAGGAAACGCACCTCTCCGCCGTGCTGACACAGGGCAGGGATGGCAGCCCGCTCAATGTTACCGACCTGTCGTTCAAGCGCAGGCGGGACTGCACGCTGCGTGACGCCTATCTGGTGCAGCAGCTCCAGGCGCGCATCATCCGGCGCGTGGTGCCGGAAATCACCAAGTCGTTCCAGTGTACCGTCACGCAGATGGACCGGATGATCATCAGTTGTTACGACGGCGCGGACAGGGGCTGCTTTGGCCCGCACCGGGATAATACGGTGGCGGGTGCGGCACACCGGCTGTTCGCCATTTCCATCAACCTTAATGATGCGTTTGAGGGGGGAGACCTGATCTTTCCCGAATTCTCCGCCCGTGGCTTCCGGCCGCCCGCCGGGGGGGCGGTGATCTTTTCATGTGCGCTGCTGCATGCCGTGCGTCCCGTCACGGCGGGCCGCCGTTATGCCTGCCTGCCTTTTGCCTTCAATGCGGAGTCACTCGCCCGCGCGCGGCAGGCGCACGCACAGGCAGCGGACACGAAATGAAACGGGCAGGCAGGAAACAGTCCAGAACCGGGAGAAAGTTTCTGGTGCGGCTCTTTCCAAAAAGCTTCGGGTGGAGCCGTCTTATTTAAAAAACGGCCCCACCCGAAAATATTTCTATACCGCCAGTTTCCGGCCCAGCGGCGCACGGGGAATGTACCGCCCCGCGCCACGGGTCACGCGCAGGTCGCCATCATCCCACACCAGCCGCCCGGCGCTTATGGTCCGGCGCGCCACGCCTGTTACCGTCATGCCTTCATAGATGTTGTAATCGACATTCTGGTGGTCGGTGCTGGTGGAAATGGTCCGGCTGCCCTGTGCGTCCCACAGCACCAGGTCGGCATCGGCGCCTTCGGCAATGCAGCCCTTGCGGGGGAACATGTTGAAGATGCGCGCGGTGTTGGAGGAGGTGATGGCCACGAATTCCTCCGCCGTCAGTCGCCCGGTTGCCACACCGTGGTGCCACAGGATGCTCATGCGGTCCTCGATCCCCGGTGTGCCGTTGGGAATGTGGGTGAAGTTGGTGCGGCCGTTTTCCTTCTGCCCGGCGCAGAAGCAGCAGTGGTCGGTTGCCGTTGTCTGCAACTGCCCCGACATCAGTCCCGCCCACAGCGCATGCTGGTGGTGGCGGGGACGGAAGGGCGGGCTCATGACATAGCGCGCGGCGGTCAGCCAGTCGGGGTTGGAATAGACGCTTTCATCAAACACGAGATGCTGGGGCAGGACCTCGCCATACACGCGCTGGCCACGCATGCGCGCCGCCGCGATGGCGTTGGCGGCTTCCTCGGTCGAGACATGGACGATATAGACCGGCGCATCCAGCAGCCCCGCCAGGGCGATGACACGCTGCGCGGCCTCGCCCTCCACCGTGGGGGGGCGTGATAGCGGGTGGGCGTCCGGCCCGGTGCGGCCTTCCGCCAGCAGTTTCGCCTGCATGTAGGCCACCGCATCGCCATTTTCGGCATGCACGGTGCACAGTGCGCCCAGTTTCCCGGCGCGGCGGATGGAGTGCAGCAGCACGCCGTCATCCACCATGAGCGCGTTCTTGTACGCCATGAAATGCTTGAAGGAACTGACCCCACATTCATTCACGAGCGTACCCATATCGGCATGCACCTGGTCATCCCAGTGCGTGACGGCCACGTGGAAGGCGTAGTCGGCAGCGGCCTTTTCGGCCTT
Organism: Komagataeibacter melaceti; assembly: GCF_003403295.1. GTDB lineage: Bacteria > Pseudomonadota > Alphaproteobacteria > Acetobacterales > Acetobacteraceae > Komagataeibacter > Komagataeibacter melaceti. Next base: position 2,873 of record NZ_QUWV01000203.1, read on the forward strand.
CTGCCGCCATGCCTTCCATGCATCAAGCAGTGAGCCGCCAGATTCGGGAATGACGAAGTCGATGATGGAGGTCGTCCCCCCCGCCAGGCCGGCGGCGGTGCCGGTATAGAAATCATCGCTGGCGACCGACCCCATGAAGGGCATTTCCATATGGGTGTGCGGGTCAATCCCGCCCGGCATGACCAGCAGGCCACCGGCATCGACCACCTCGCAGCCTGTGGGGGTCTCGATCTGGGGGGCGATGCGGGCGATCCTGCCGCTGTCATCGCATAATATGTCGGATCTGAAGCTGCGTTCGGCCGTGACAATCGTGCCGCCTTTGATATGTAGCATGATCGCCTGCTCTCCTGTCATATGTTCTGACCAAGAAACGGTCTTGTCATTTCGTGCAAGAACCGTATTGTTATCCTGACCCGATGGTCAAGATTATATCTTCACCGGAACGGATTAAAAAAGGGAACCACCATGGCTGATGGCGCGGATCACATGGACGCTCACCTTGTAAACGAGGATCTCGCGCCCGTGCGGGTGCGGAGCTGGGGGTGGTTCGATTATGTCTCGTTATGGATGTCGAACGTACACAGCGTGGGCGGCTACGTAACGGCGGGCAGCCTGTTTGCCGTCGGCCTGCCTGCGGGGGATGTCTTCATCGCGCTGGTTGCGGCCATCATGATGGTCCAGCTTGTCTGCAACCTTGTCGCCCGGCCCAGTTTTGAATCCGGCGCGCCCTATCCCGTCATGGCGCGCATGGCCTTCGGGGTGCGGGGCGCGGTGGTGCCCGCGCTGGTGCGCGGTGTCATTGCCATAGGGTGGTACGGAATCCAGACATGGCTGGCGTCCAATGCCGTGGTGATCCTGCTGCTGCGCCAGTGGCCCGCGCTGGCGCCATGGGCCGATACCGCGCAGCACGGCGCGATGGGCCTGTCCACGCTGGGGTGGGGGGCGTTCCTGCTGCTGTGGCTGGTGCAGGGGGCGGTGTTCTGGCGTGGCATGGAAACCATCCGCCATTTCATCGACTGGGCCGGTCCCGTGATCTACCTTGTCATGATCGCGCTTGATGGCTGGCTGCTGTGGCGGGCAGGGGGGCATATCTCGCTTGGGGTGTTTGACGTGACGCCGCAGGGGCCGGGCGCGCGGGTGCTGGGCATTGTCAACGCGGCGGCGCTGGTGGTGGCCTATTTCTCCCCCATTGCGCTCAATTTCGGGGATTTTGCCCGTTATGGCGTTTCCCTGCGGGATGTGCGGCGCGGCAATTTCTGGGGGCTGCCGGTCAACTTCATCGGGTTTTCCGTGCTGACGCTGGTCACGATCGCCCTGACCCGGCCGGTATTCGGGCGCATCATCCTCGACCCGGTGGAAACGGTGGCCCAGATTGACAGCCCGACGGCGGTGGCCATTGGCGTGCTGACCTTCGTCACCGCCACGGCGGGCATCAACATCGTGGCCAATTTCGTCTCGGCCGCATTCGATTTCTCCAACATGGCGCCGCATGCCATCAACTGGCGCAAGGGCGGGCTGATCGCCGCCGCCGGGTCCATTGTGGTCATGCCGTGGAACCTCTATGCCCGGCCGGACCTGATCCACCTGACGCTGGATGTGCTGGGTACGTTCATCGGCCCGCTGACGGGCATCCTGCTGGCTGACTACTATTTCGTGCGCCGCGCCACCGCGCCGGATGTGGCGGCGCTGTACACTGCCAGCGAACGGGCGCCCTACTGGTACCGCAACGGCGTCAACCCCGTGGCGATGGTGGTGCTGGCGTGTTCGGTGCTGTGCGGGCTGGCGGTGGTGTTCGTGCCGGTATGCGCGCCGGTCAGGAACCTGTCGTGGTTCGTGGGCTTTTCCTGCGCGATGGGGTTTTACGTGGCGGCGTCGCGCCTGTTTGCGCGGCCTGGTAGATTGACGACGCCAGTTGCGTGATGGTGCGGGTGCCTGCGTCATAATCGCAGGCTTCCAGTTGCGGCTTGCCCAGCACGGCGGCCATCTGCACCTGCATGTCGGCATAGGCCTGTGTCATGGCCCACAGGCAGAACAGGAAATGCACCGGGTCGATCGGCCCGATCAGGCCCTGCGCCTGCCACTGGCTGAACACTTCCACGCGGGCTTCCACGTGTTTGCGCAGGGTGTCAGCACAGAAGTCACGCACATACGGCCCGCCGGACAGCAGTTCATGCGCGAACAGGCGGGAGGCCTCGGGGCGCAGGCGGGAGAACTCCATTTTCGCGCGGATGAAGCCATTCAGCCCCTCCTGCGGCGTACAGTCAGCCGAGAGCCAGCGATCGGCATCTGAAAGCCAGTCTTCAAGCAGTTGCTGCAGGGTGGCGCGGTACAGGTCTTCCTTTGTGCGGAAATAGTAGTGGATGTTGGCCTTGGGCAGGTTGCATGCCTCGGCAATGTCACTGACCCGCGCGCCCGACAGCCCGTGGGCGGCAAACACCTTTTCCGCCGCGTCGAGTATCTGGCGCGTGTTGTTGCGCCGGGGCACGGTCGTGCGTTTCTTGCGGGGCGGGTGACTGGGGGCGGAAGCGGGCATGGGGAATACGGGCCACTTGATGAACAACGATAATTCCCGTGAAACTGCCCTGTTTGTGCATTTTCCGTCAATCCGTTCCGGCTGCAATATTTTGTATGAATGTGAACAGCCGCTCGTCATCCGCATGCGCGACATTGAAGCGGAACCACTGTGATGGCTGCTCGCCGGGCCGGAACAGGTGGCCGGGGGCCAGCATGATGTCATGCTGGCAGGCCCGTTCCGCCAGTGCGCGCACGTCATGCTCCCGCCCGAACCGCGCCCAGGCGAACATGCCCCCCGCCGGGTGGAAATAAAGCTGCATGCCCGCCTGTTCCAGCCGTGCGCAGACTCTGGCCTGCGCGCGGGTCAGGCTTTCGCGCAGGTGGGCCAGGTGGGGGCGGTACAGCCCGCTGCTGACAATGGCGTGGACGATCTCCTCGTTCAGTGGCGCGGTGGTGAGGTTGCTGGCCATTTTCTGGCGCAGGATGCGCTGGGCGGTATCGGCCGCGCACGCCACGTAGCCCACCCGCAGCCCCGGCCCGATGGTCTTGGAAAAACTGCCGATATGCACCACCCGTTCCAGCCCGCCCAGTTGTGACAGGGTCTGCTGGCCCACAGGTGCGAGATCGAGGAAGATGTCATCCTCGATCACCGTCAGGTCGTGCTGGCGGGCGATCTTCAGCACCGCGCGCATGTTGTCCGCCGTGCTGCACGTGCCGGTCGGGTTGTGCAGGATGGAGGTGGTGATGAACAGCCGCGGGCGGTGGCGGCGCACCATGCGCTCAAGCTGGGCGGGGCAGGGGCCATCGGGGTTGCGCGGGATGCTGGCTATGCGCAGCCCCAGCGCCTGCAGGGCGGGGTAGAGGTTGCAGTAGCCGGGGTCTTCCACCAGCACCATGTCACCGCGTGTTGACAGGCAGCGCACCGCCAGTTCCAGCGCCTGGCTGGCCCCGTGGGTCAGGATGATGTTGCTCTCCTCACATTCAATATCACGCTGGCCCAGCATCTGGCGGATGTCGTGGCGCAGCCCGGCATGGCCGTACGGGTTGCCGTATTCCAGCATGGCGGCCATCCTTTCGGCTGGCAGGGCCGCCAGCGCGCGCCGCGTGGCGGATGTGAACAGCATTTCCGGCGGCAGCCAGCCACACCCGGCCTTGATGACGGGGGCTTCCTCCTCATACGCATGCTGGAGCAGCCACATCGAATCAATGGAGCGCTGGATCATGGGGGTGCTGCGCGCCGGGCCGGTCACAAAATAGCCGCGCGTGCCCCGGCTTTCCACCAGTCCCGCCCCGGACAGCCGCAGGTAGGTGTTGGCGATGGTCAGGGTGCTGACCCCACATTCACGCGCCATGCGCCGGATGGAGGGCAGGCGCGCCCCCCGCCGCAACGCGCCGCTGCGGATGCGGGCTTCGATATCATGGCCGATCTGGCTGACAAGCGGGGTTGCGCTGTTGCGGTTGGTCGGGACGGGCGCGGGGGCGGACATGGAAAAAACCCTTCCGGTCAGTACAGTTTCGGACAACGTGGCCTGATTGTACATATACAGCGGGTGGGGGCGCAAATACGCTTGTGAAATGAATCGGCCCGGCGCAGGGACCGGGCGCGTATTCCATCACAGGATTGCACCATGATTCAGGATAAAGAAAAGACGGCCCTTCTGCGTAACGCGCGTGAAGGGGTTTACTGGCAGCCCTTTACCGCCAACCGCCAGCTGCGCGCCAACATGGAACCGCGCACCATGGTCAGTGCGAAGGGCGCGTACTACACCAGCACCGACGGCACCAGGCTGTTCGATACCCTGTCCGGCCTGTGGTGTACGCCGCTGGGCCATGCCCACCCCCGCATTGTCGAGGCCGTGCGCAAACAGGCCGAAACGCTGGATTTCGCGCCGTCGTTCCAGTTGACGCATCCCGGTGCGATCTCGCTGGCCGAACGGATCGCGGACCTTGCGCCCGATGGCATGAACCACGTCTTTTTCGCCAATTCCGGCTCGGAAGCGGTTGATACGGCGCTCAAGGTCGCGCTGGGCTACCACCGGGTAAAGGGGGCGGGCAACCGCTTCCGCATGATCGGGCGCGAGCGCGGGTACCACGGCGTGGGGTTTGGCGGCATGTCGGTGGGCGGCATCGTGTCCAACCGCAAGATGTTCGCCCCCGGCATGATGCCCGGCGTGGACCACCTGCGTCATACCTATGAACCCGAACACATGGCCTTCAGCCGCGGGCAGCCCGCATGGGGCGCACACCGGGCGGAAGACCTGGTGCGGCTGGTCACGCTGCATGATGCTTCCACCATCGCCGCCGTGATCGTGGAGCCGGTGCAGGGTTCAACCGGGGTGATCGTGCCGCCGGTGGGCTATCTGCAGCGCCTGCGTGAAATCTGCACGGCCAACGGCATCCTGCTGATTTTTGATGAAGTGATCACCGGCTTTGGCCGCATGGGCGAGAACTTTGGCGCCCAGCGCTTTGGCGTCACGCCCGACATCATCACCTTCGCCAAGGCCGTGACCAACGGCATCATCCCCATGGGCGGCGTGATCGTGACGGACGAGATCTACAACACCTTCATGACCGGGCCGGAAAACGCCATCGAGTTCTGTCACGGCTATACCTATTCCGGCCACCCCATGGCCGCCGCCGTTGGGCATGTGGTGCTGGACGTGATGCGTGAGGAAGGGCTGGTCGCGCGCGTGCGTGAGCTTGAGCCGGTGCTGGAGGACGCGATCCACGGTCTGAAGGATCTGGATGTGGTGGCCGACATCCGCAATATCGGGCTGACCGCCGCCGTTGACATCAAACCCGCACCCGGCAAGCCCGGCGCGCGCGGGCTGGCGCTGTTCGAGGCCGGGCTGCGCGGCGGGCTGCTGCTGCGCTGCACGGGTGATACGGTCTCCTTCGGCCCGCCGTTCATCTCCACCGCGCAGGAACTGCGCGACATGGTGGCCACGCTGCGCAGGCTGATAACCGAAGTGTGCTGAACACCAGCCGGAATTACCCACAGGAACAGAGGAAAAGACCATGCCGTTGATGCATTTTCACATTGTAAAGGGCCAGCGCACCCCTGATGAACTGCGCAGCCTGCTGGATGCGGCGCATGACGCCATGCTGGAAGCCTTCAAGGTGCCGGCGCGTGACCGCTACCAGCTCGTATCGGAACATGAGCCGACGCACATGATCATCGAGGATACCGGGCTGGGCATCCCGCGCACGCCCAAGGTTGTGCTGCTGCAGGTCGTCTCGCGCCCGCGTGGGAAGGAGCAGATCGCCGCCTTCTACCGCCTGCTGGCCGATACGCTGCAGGCCCGCTGCGGGCTTGCCGCGACGGACCTCATGGTCTCGGTGGTTGAAAACCAGGATGAACACTGGAGCTTCGGCCACGGCCGCGCCCAGTTCCTGACGGGCGAGCTGCCGCTGCCGGGGGCAAAGGCCTGATACCGGGCTGCAAAAACGTTCCGGGTCCCCTTTCGGGGCCCGGAATTCCTCCGTTTCATGAATAAGCGGCGGGGGATTTCTTTGTTACTGTGGAATAATAAACCGGGCCAGAAACGAACGACCCGAAAATTTTGAAAAAACCTGATCATTTAGTCAGAAAAACATTGCGGCCTGTTATCGAATCTTCCTATGCTCGGCACATCAGAACGCTGCTGGAGCTGTCATGTCGCAGAATCCCGATATAGCGCCCGGACGCCTTGGCGATGCCGAACTCGCGCTCAACTTTTCCGATGCCCATCCCCCGCTGACCCACGCACAGGCCGTGGTCGAGGCCGAGCGGTGCTTCTACTGCTTCGACGCCCCGTGTATCGAAGCCTGCCCCACGGGCATCGACATCCCGCGCTTCATCCGTGCCATCGCAACCGACAACATGGCCGGTTCCGCGCGCACCATCCTTGAATCCAACATCCTTGGCGGTTCATGCGCGCGTGTCTGCCCCACGGAAATCCTGTGTGAGCAGAAATGCGTCCACAACACCCGTGAGGAAGGCCACCCCATCCGCATCGGCATGCTGCAGCGCCATGCCGTTGACTGGCAGATGAACCATGGCGGCCAGCCCTTTACCCGCGCCGAGCCGACGGGCCATCGTGTCGCCGTGGTGGGGGCAGGCCCCGCCGGGCTGGCCTGTGCGCACCGGCTGGCCATGCACGGGCATGATGTCGTGCTGTTCGACCGCCATGAACGCGCCGGTGGCCTGAATGAATACGGTGTCGCCGCCTACAAGCTGCCCGATGACTTTGCGCAGAAGGAAGTCGATTTCCTGCTGGCCATTGGTGGCATCACCTTCGTCTCGGGCATGGCGCTGGGCCGTGACATGACGGTTGCGGGGCTGCGGCGGGAATATGACGCGGTGTTCCTGTCCGTCGGGCTTGCGGGCGTGCGTGCGCTCGGGGTCGAGGGGGAAGACCTTGATGGCGTGATGGATGCCGTCACCTTTATCGAAAACCTCCGCTCGGCCGACAGGAAGACGGTGCCGGTGGGCCGCCGTGTGGTGGTGATCGGCGGGGGCAATACCGCCGTTGACGCCGCCGTACAGGCGCGCAGGCTGGGGGCGGAGGACGTGACCCTTGTCTATCGCCGCGGGCATGAGAACATGTCCGCCACGCAGGTCGAGCGCGAATGGGCGCAGACCAATGGCGTTACGGTGCGGCTGTGGGCATCGCCCGTGCGGCTTGTGGCGCGTGACGGCGTGCTGGCTGGCGTCGAGTTCGCGCGCGGCGCCCAGGGGCCGGACGGGAAGGCCCGCTATGACATGGCCGATACCTTTGTCATCGAGGCGGACATGGTGCTCAAGGCCGTGGGCCAGACCTTTGTGTCCGACCCGCTTGATGGCGGCAGCATCGCCATAGCCGGCGGGCGGATCATGGTGGATGATTCGGGCCAGACGACCATGGAGGGGGTTTACGCCGGCGGCGACTGCACGCCGGGCGAGGACCTGACCGTGGCGGCGGTGCGTGACGGGCGCGACGCGGCGGATTCCATCAATGCCGTCCTGTCCACCATGGCAACGAGATAAGGAAACCGGAAATGGCTGATCTACGCACGAATTTTGTTGGTATCCGTTCGCCCAACCCGTTCTGGCTCGCTTCCGCCCCGCCCACGGACAAGGAATACAACGTCCGCCGCGCGTTCGAGGCCGGATGGGGCGGCGTGGTGTGGAAAACACTGGGCGAGGACCCGCCGGTGGTCAATGTCAGCTCGCGCTACGGGTCGCTGAACTACAATGGTTCGCGCATGATGGGGCTGAACAACATCGAGCTGATTTCCGACCGCCCGCTGGCCGTCAACATTGCCGAGATCAAGGCCGTCAAGCGCGACTACCCCGACCGCGCGGTCGTGGTCAGCCTGATGGTGCCGTGTAACGAGGAAAGCTGGAAGGCCATCCTGCCCATAGTGGAGGAAACCGGGGCCGACGGCATCGAACTGAACTTCGGCTGCCCGCACGGCATGTCCGAACGCAACATGGGCGCGGCCGTGGGGCAGGTGCCCGAATATGTGGAAATGGTCACGCGCTGGTGCAAGCAGCACACCCGCATGCCGGTCATTGTCAAGCTGACACCCAACATCACCAACATCCTCATGCCCGCGCGCGCCGCGCTGCGTGGCGGGGCGGATGCGGTCTCGCTCATCAACACCATCCAGTCGGTCATTGGCGTTGACCTTGACCAGATGTCGCCCATGCCGGTGGTGGACGGGCAGGGCACGCATGGCGGCTATTGCGGCCCGGCGGTCAAGCCCATCGCGCTGCGCATGATCGGTGACATCGCCCGTGACCCGGATACGGCGGGCATCCCCATTTCCGGCATCGGGGGGATCGGTTCATGGCGCGACGCGGCCGAATTCCTGGCCATGGGCGCGACCACGCTGCAGGTCTGCACGGCGGCGATGCATTATGGCTTCCGCATTGTGGAGGACATGGTGGACGGCCTTTCCACATGGATGGACCAGAAGGGCTACGCCACCATCAATGACGTAACGGGCCAGGCAATCCGGCGCTACGTGCCGTGGAGCCGCCTGAACATGAAGTTCAGCACCATCGCCCGCATTGACCAGGATGCCTGCATCAAGTGCGGCCTGTGCCACATCGCGTGCGAGGACACGTCGCACCAGGCCATCGCCCGCACCCGTGAGGGGGATGAACGGCGCTATGAGGTGATTGACGCGGAATGTGTCGGCTGCAACCTGTGCGCGCATGTCTGCCCCGTGGATGACTGCATCACCATGCAGCCCCAGCCCGTCGAGGGCGTGCTGACATGGCCCGAGCACCCCAACAACCCCGCGCGCGTGACATCAGGTTCGTAACACCCCGACCGGCAAGAAAGGCAGACCATGACACAGACAAAAACCGCGCCGCATGGCAGCAACCTTGGCGTTGACGGGCAGGCCCTGTGGTCGGACCTGATGGAGACCGCCCGCTTTGGCGGCACGCCCAAGGGCGGCATCCGCCGCCTGACCCTGACACCCGAAGACAGGCAGGTGCGTGACTGGTTCGTAAGCACCTGCGAGGCGCTGGGCTGCACGGTCACGCATGATTCCATGGGCAACCAGTTCGCCCGCCGCGCCGGGCAGGATGACAGCCTGCCGCCCATCGTCATGGGCAGCCACCTTGATACCCAGCCCACCGGCGGCAAGTATGACGGTATTCTGGGTGTGCTGGGCGGGCTGTCCGTGCTGCGCGCGCTGGCGCGTTCGGGCTATGTGACGCGCCACCCCATCGAGCTTGTCAACTGGACGAACGAGGAGGGCTCGCGCTTCACCCCGCCCATGATGTGTTCGGGCGTGTTCGCGGGCATCTTTACCGAGCAGGAAGTGCTGGACAAGCGCGACCGCGCCGGAAAGCGCTTTGGCGATGAGCTGGAGGCCATCGGCTACCGTGGCAATGAAGCCTGCGGGCAGCATCCCGTCCGCGCGTATTTTGAACTGCATATCGAGCAGGGACCGATCCTGGAGGCCGAGAACAAGACCATCGGTATCGTGACCGGCGTGCAGGGCGCGCGGTGGTACGAGGTGACGGTAAAGGGCAAGGACGCCCATGCCGGTTCCACCCCCATGCCCATGCGCCATGACGCCCTGCTGGCCGCCGCGCGCATGATCGACGCGCTGGACACCGTGGCCTGCCAGCACGCGCCCACCGCCGTCGGCACGGTCGGACTGATTGAAAACCGCCCCAACAGCAGCAACGTCGTGCCGGGCGAAGTCTTCTTCTCTGTGGACATACGCGACCCTGATGACGCGGTGGTCGCGGCGATGGAGACCGAATTCCACAAAGAGTTCAGGGCCATTGCCGCGCGCACGGGCGTGGAGCTGGAAATCGTGCGGATATGGGACGCCCCGGCCGTGCATTTCGATCCCGCCTGCATCGACATGGTCGAACAGGCCACGGCCGAGAGCAGCTACCCCGCCCGCCGCATCGTGTCGGGGCCGGGGCATGACGCCGCCTACCTGGCCCATGTCGCGCCCACGGCCATGATCTTCGTGCCCTGCGCGGACGGCCTGAGCCATAACGAGGCGGAAAGCATCACCGCGGAAGATGCCGAGGCCGGGGCCAACATCCTGCTCAAGGCCGTGCTGAAGGCCGATGCCGCGTTTGATGTAAAGTAATCGTGTAACACCACCCGCTACCGCCGCCGCGACAGGGGAATTTTCTCTCTCCCCCGCGCGGCGGTGCATCCTTTCCCCCGCAGGCCGCATCCCCGCCCGGGCTTGCCGCGTTGTCGCCCGCCAGCCCGCACGCAGCCAGCACGGGTGCGGCGGGCGGCGTGATCCGTTATGGTGGAACCGGCCGGACCGGTATGACCATAATGGCACTGACGCACCGCGCGGGGAGAGAGACCTTGAAATTCCATTACGCCCCACTGCTTGCCGCCTGCATGGGCGTGCTGCTGGCCATGCCCGCCCACGCCCAGGCTGTACCCGCTCAGGATGCGCCATCCCCCACCAGCGGCGCGCCCGCCAGCCACAACCAGGCAGCGCCCTTTACGTGCCAGAACGCCAGTGCCTGCGTGCTGTCCACGCTGATCCAGTATTCACCGCCATGGGCGCGCTCGGTCGGGCGCACGCTCCTGCTCAGGCTGGAAGATACCGTCAGCGTCCGTGATTTCGGCGCGCAGGGTGATGGCAGCGTGGATGACACCCCCTTCATCCAGAACGCGGTGAACGCACTGTGCGCGCGTGCGCCGGGGCAGGGGGGGACGCTGTATTTCCCGGCGGGGAAATACAATATCTCCGCCTCCGTCGGGGTTTCGGTGCCGTGCAGCGGCATCTACCTGCGCGGGGCGGGATGGGGC
>NZ_QUWV01000204.1 GCF_003403295.1 Komagataeibacter melaceti
TGCCCTCCAGCGTCCATTCCCCCAGCTTGCGGTCATCTTCCGTGCCGGTGCCGATGGTGAATGTCAGCGGGTCGATCATCAGGTCGGACTGCGGCAGGCCATGCTTTTCACATGCGAACTCGACCAGGCGGGTGGCGATGCGCAGCTTGTCTTCCGCCGTCTTGGCCATGCCCACTTCATCAATGGTCAGGGCGATGACGGCGGCCCCGAACTTGCGCGCCAGCAGCATGCGCTCATTGGCGATCGCCTCTCCATCCTCGAAGTTGATGGAGTTGATGATGGGCTTGCCGCCATGCAGCTTGAGTGCGGCCTCGATCACCGGGGTTTCGGTGGAATCAATGACCAGCGGCGCATTGACCGAGGAGGTGAAGCGGGTCACCACCTCGTTCATCTCCTTCATTTCATCACGGCCGACGAAGGCGGTGCAGATATCCAGCGCGTTTGACCCTTCGGCCACCTGTTCGCGGCCCAGTGCCACGCAGCCATCCCAGTCGCCTGCTTCCTGCAACTGCCGCCATTTTTTCGAACCGTTGGCGTTGCAGCGTTCCCCAATGGAGAAATAGCTGTTTTCCTGCCGCAGTGGTACCTGTGAATACAGGCTGGCGACCGACGGAATCCACACCGGCCGGCGGGGCACGGGGGCGGGGCGGATGCGGCCCGTGCCCTCGGCGC
>NZ_QUWV01000205.1 GCF_003403295.1 Komagataeibacter melaceti
TCTCGCTCGACATTGGCGCAGCGAACCGGAAGTGCTCACGAAGGGGAAGTTTACGGAACGGGATGGCGGTATCCTGCGACCGGACACGGGTGTTCGGGGTGGTTTTTCCTGCCATTTCTGCCTCCTCAGGTTTTTTCTGACCTGATCGCGGCCTCATGGGGCGGCGGGCGTGGCAAGGGCGGCGTCAGCCGGGAGCGTAGCGACGCACCCTTGCTGCGGCCGACGCCCCATGAGAACGCCCCTTTTCTTTTTTCCCCTTCTTTCTTCTTTTCCTTTTTCTATTTTTCCTCACCACGGCCGGGCCTCTCGGCCGGGGACGTATCCGGCGATTTCGCGCTCCCGCAGGCTGGCGGACAGATGCCGGCAGACCGCGTGGCACTCGGGATGGTCTGTGTCCAAAACGGCACGGAGCGGCATCGCAGGAGGCTGATCAGGCCTCCACAAGTTCGAAAGGCGTCAGTTCGGACGCGCCAGTCCACGGGCTGCGGCGCTGGATCACTTCCACTCCCCGCAC
>NZ_QUWV01000206.1 GCF_003403295.1 Komagataeibacter melaceti
GGTAATGCGCTTCATGGCACGATACCTGTCGCGATCAGCATGCGGATGCTGGCCACATGCCATTCCACATCGGCCCGCGCGCTGGCCAGCCGGGTGCTGGCCGCAGCCTGCCGGGCGGCAAGTGCCGTGTCCAGACTGGCTTCGCCCACGCGCCATGCATGTTCCTGTGCCGCGGCACGCCGTTCCATGCTGCCCGCGGCGGCGCGGGTGGTCTGTCGCGCCGTGGTTGCCGCAATCAGGCGTTCACGCACGCGCATCATTTCCAGGTGCACCATGCGTCTCGCCTGCATTTCCTGGCTGGTGGCCGTAGCCAGCCGGTTGCGCGCTTCAGACATGATGGGGGTATTGCGGACCTCGCTGGGCAAGGGAATGCTGAAATTCAACCCGACCCGGTCATCCCACGGGCTGCCGTACTGCTTCTCATGGATGGCATCCACACCGATTTCCGGGTTGGGCATGAACGAACGGCGCGCCAGTTTCATGTTGGCCTCGGCGGCTTCCACATTACGGTGCGCCACCTTGATGCGGGGGTCATTGTCTTCCATGTCACGGGGCGCAATGAAGCGGGCGTGTGTGACGTCGCCCTCCCCATACCGCGCCAGGTCCGGCACGACCGGACGGCCCAGAAGCATCTCCAGTGACGCAACTGCGTTTTCGGCCTCTTCCTGCGCCATGGCCAGTTCATTGCGGGCGTTTTCCATCGCCGCCTGCGCCATCTGCCCATCGGCCGAGGCCAGTTCGCCACCATGCACCGCACGCGTAGCACTCGTAGCCATGCGTGCCGTCGCATCGTACAGGACATGGGCCACATCCACCCGGGTACGGGCGATCAGGGCAGCAGCACCCGCGTCAAGCACACGGATCGACAGCGCCATGTGTTCGACATTGAGCTGTTCATCAAGCGACGCGGCTTCCGCGCTTGCGACCTGTTGCGTAGCACTACCCTGTCCCGGCAGCCATAACGGTACGG
>NZ_QUWV01000020.1 GCF_003403295.1 Komagataeibacter melaceti
TGCCCACCCCCGATGCCCCCACGCCCCGGGGCGCACCCGGTGGCGATGCGGCGGGGACAGGCCCGGATGGGAGTGGTGGTAGCCAGCCCGGTTCCGGCGGCGGGGCGAGCGAGGTCTATCGCCTCGAGGCCACGGGCCATGTCCATGCCTTCAACACGAACGACCAGGCATGGGGCGACCACGCGGTGTATGACATGGACCAGGCCATTCTGGTCCTGACCGGCCAGCACCTGAAAATGACCGCGCCACAGGACATCCTGACCGCGCGTGACGTGCTGGAATACCATTCGCACGAGCACATGTCCGTCGCCCGGGGCAACGCGACCCTGACCACCAATGACGGGCGGCAGATCCGCGCCGATGTCCTTGTCGGCTATGACCGGCCCAAGGCCCAGCGCGGCCACCCCCATGAAAACACGGACAGTACGGGCACCATTCACCCCGACATGGTGCCTGATGCCTCCCAGCCCGACACGGCGCACCATGCTGCTCAGGCCACCCCGGCGGCCGATGAGAAGCCCGCCCCCGGCGCAGGCACGATGGACCACGTGAACGCATTCGGCCATATCGTGATCCGCACCCGCACCGAGACCGTAACGGGCGACCGGGGCGTATATGTGCCCGACACCGGCATTGCCCGGCTGGTGGGCAACGTGCATATCACACGTGGGGAAAATCAGGTCAGTGGCTCCGCGGCCATCGTGAACATGCATACCGATATCGCGACGCTGACGGACAGCCCCGGTTCACGGGTCAGTGGTCTGGTCATACCGAACCAGGCCGGCAAAGGTGACAAGGGATCAGCAAAATGAACATGACAGCCACGGCGGATGCCCCCGACACCACCAGCGAGCAGGTTGCCCCCCCTTCCACCGGGCTGATCGCCAGCGGCATTGGCAAGAGCTACAAGAAGCGGCAGGTCGTGCGCGATGTCTCGCTACAGGTGCAGCGTGGCGAGGCCGTGGCCCTGCTCGGCCCCAACGGCGCAGGCAAGACCACCAGCTTCTACATGATCGTGGGGCTGGTGCGGCCCGACATGGGTACCATCACGCTGGATGGCGCGGACATTACCCAGTTGCCCATGTACCGCCGCGCGCGGATGGGTATTGGTTACCTGCCACAGGAATCGAGCATCTTCCGTGGGCTGAATGTCGAGCAGAACATCATGGCCGCACTCGAGATTGTCGAATCCGATCCCGACCGGCGGCAGACCATGCTTGATGGCCTGCTGGGGGAATTCGGCATTACCCGGCTGCGCCATTCGCCCTCGCTCGCGCTGTCGGGTGGTGAGCGCAGGCGCCTCGAGATCGCGCGCGCGCTGGCCAGCCAGCCGCATTATGTCCTGCTGGATGAGCCGCTGGCGGGTATCGACCCCATCGCGGTGGGGGAAATCCGCGATCTGGTCGCCCACCTCAAGGACCGTGGCATTGGCGTGCTGATTACCGACCACAACGTGCGCGAGACGCTGGAAGTGATCGACCGGGCCTACATCATGCATAGCGGGCAGGTTCTGACGGAGGGGCGGCCCGAGGAAATCGTGGCGAACGAGGATGTGCGCCGCGTCTATCTTGGTGAAAAATTCACCCTTTAGGCTTACGGGTGGCAACCTGTAGCGGCAGGCGGGCATACAAGGCCCCTGCCGCATAAAAACCTGTCCCCTTTCATGCAAGGAAGGCATGGACAGCCACGGTGCAACCATGCCCAAATGAACCCGTTCGGGATCGTGTGCCCGACTGGTACAACGCAACAGCCACTATCATGCAGGCCGTACGGGAGCAGGAACGTCCCCCTTATACATAGCCATAGGTAACCGACGGTATCCCGCCCCCCGCACGTGACTGCGCTGTGATCATGTAAGGAGTTGCCCCTTATGCACATCAGTGTTGCCGGAAAGCAGATTGACCTGTCCGATGCCCTGAAACACCGGGTAAGCGCCCATCTGGACCGTATTTCGGAAAAGTATTTCGGTCAGGCGATGGAAGCGCGCGTCACTTTCAGCCGCGCCCGCTCGTTTTTTACCTGTGACATCAATATCCACGCCACGCGCGGCCTGACCCTGCGTGGCGAGGGCGAGGCCGCTGATGCCCATTCCGCCTTTGATGATGCAGCGGAACACATTGCCCGCCGCCTGCGCCGCTATCACCGCAAGGCCACCAACCACGGGCACATGAAAGCCCGCCAGCAGGTGCCCGAAATGGGGCGGGGCTACGTCCTGCGCCCCGGCATGGTCGAGGCCGCCACCGAGGAGGAAACCCCGGTTGAGGAGGAGGACACAGCCCTGCCCGCGACCGGCCCCTACGCCACTATCATTGCCGAGCACCCCACCGAAATTCCGACCCTGAGCGTGAGCGAGGCGGTCATGCGCCTTGACCTGGCGGACAGCCATATCCAGCTTTTCCGCAACAGCGCGACCGACACGGTCAATGTGCTTTACCGCAGGCCGGACGGAAATATCGGCTGGCTCGACCCGACGGGCGTGCAGACCCACTGAACAGCCTCACCAATGAAAAATGGCCCTGCCCGGTTCATCCGGGCAGGGCCATCGCGCCATCTGGCATGTTGAAAGGCTAGTGGAGCGGGACCGGTATCATCTCATGGCTGAGGATGGCGTTGATCGCCGCGTCACGGTCATCGGTCACGGCCATGGGGGTGCCGTCGGCCGCGTGGATGGTGAAGGCATTCGCCCCATCCACCTTGACCGCACGGATATAGGCCACCGATTCCACACCCAGGCCGCGCAGTTCACCGATGCTGATTTCATGCGGGTTGCCGACCGGCGTTTCCGGCTCGTTGTGCAGCAGTACCCGACCATTCTGTGTTGTCACTCTCATCGCGTCATCTCCTGCATCATGAAGGGGGAAGCCCCTTCCCATCTGCATCGCAACATGGGTCGTTACATTACGGCGCAGGCTGTCACTCCTCGTCAATCACCCTCACGACACGTTGCTTGCGCCCGGCGGGCACATCCACCACCGGCGGCACGCGTTCATGCGGCGGCGCCACGGGCGGGCGGGTGATCTCGATCTTGCGTACACGGACTTCAGGCTGCGGGCGTTGCAGTTCGATATGCAGCAGCCCGTTATCAAGCCACGCACCACCAACCTCGATTCCCTCGGCCAGTACGAACGCCTTCTGGAACTGGCGCGCCGCTATGCCACGATGCAGGAAAATCCGGCCCTGCCCGTCATCACTCTGCCGCCCGCGAATGACGAGCTGGTTGTCTTCCTGCGTGATGTGCAGGTCTTCCATCACGAACCCGGCCACTGCCAGCGTGATGCGCAGTGTCGTTGGACTGACCTGCTCTATGTTATAGGGCGGATACCCGTCCGACGCATTTTTCGATGCGCGTTCCAGCATCTGCTCCAGATGGTCAAACCCCAGAAACATGGGTGACCCGAAAACTCTTCCCGACAAATCGGCCTCCTCTGCTCGAGCGAGACAAGAAACGGAGAAAACGGACCCGAAACGGCATCCGCCTCCCGTCCCTTCACGATATGGGAGAATAACAGGCATACGCAAGGGGACCCCATACGAAAGGCGAACAGCACCGCCATCGGCTTTTTGGCGCCATCACCTCTGGCATCGCACAGGCGGAAACGCTAAATGGCGAACTATGATTGATCATGATGTCATCGCTCAGGCGACCCCCATGCCGATCCTGGTCGCACCCCAGGCGGTCCTGCGCCAGAAAACCCGCCTTGTCCGCCCCGAGGACATGAGCGAACTGCGCACCACCATCCCCCGCATGTTCTCCGCCATGTACCAGGCCCCCGGCATCGGGCTGGCCGCCCCGCAGGTGGGGCTGGGCCTGCGCTTCGCCATTGTGGACGTGTCCGACAGGGATGAAGGCCGCAACCCGATCGTGCTGATCAACCCCGAGGTGATTGCCGAGACGGACAGCATGGCCGCGCGGGAGGAGGGCTGCCTGTCCCTGCCCAACCAGTATGCCGAAGTCATCCGCCCCGAGGCCGTGCGCGTGCGCTATCAGGACATGGAGGGCAAGCGCCATGAACTCGAGGCCGATGGCCTGCTGGCCACCTGCCTGCAGCATGAGATCGACCACCTGGAGGGCATCCTGTTCGTTGATCACCTGTCCACGCTCAAGCGCAACATGATCATGCGCCGGCTGGCCAAGGAACAGCGCCAGAAGCACTGACCCCGCCCGCGCCCACCTGCCGGAGCCTGACGTGAGCGGACGGTTCCGGCCCAGCCTGAACGGACCCCACACCACATGCGACTGGCCTTCATGGGCACGCCCGACTTTGCCGTACCGGCCCTGCATGCCCTGCACGCGGCCGGGCACGAGATCGTAACCGTCTATAGCCAGCCCCCCCGCCCGGCGGGCCGGGGGAAGAAACTGCGCCCCTCCCCCGTGCATGAGGCGGCGCTGGCGCTGGGCATTCCGGTACGCACGCCAGCGGGCCTGCGCCGCAATACGGAAGAACAGGCGCATTTCCGTGCCCTGCAACTGGATGCCGCCGTGGTCGCGGCCTACGGACTGATCCTGCCCGCCACGATGCTGGACGCCCCCGTTCACGGCTGCCTGAACATCCATGCCAGCCTGCTGCCGCGCTGGCGGGGGGCCGCCCCCATACAGGCCGCCATACTGGCCGGTGACAGTGAAAGCGGTGTCACCATCATGCAGATGGATGCCGGGCTGGATACGGGCGCCATGCTGCTGCGCGACCGCGTGGCGCTGACGGAGCATACCACCGCCACCAGCCTGCATGATGATCTGGCCGCCATGGGGGGCCGCCTGATCGTGGAAGCCCTGCGCCTGCTGCCCACGACCGGCACGCCGCAGCCGGAAACCGGCGTGACTTACGTGCAGCGCCTGAGCCGGGAGGACGGGCGCATTGACTGGACCAGCCCCGCCATCCAGATCGACCGACAGGTCCGTGCCCTGACCCCGTGGCCCGGCACGTTTACCGTGCTGGACGGGCAGGTCATCAAGATCGGTGCGGCAATCCCCGCACCCGGCACGACACAGGCCCAGCCGGGCACGGTTGTGGATGACCGCCTGCTTGTAGCCTGTGGCGCGGGCACGCTGCT
The DNA here is from genome assembly GCF_003403295.1 of Komagataeibacter melaceti. GTDB lineage: Bacteria > Pseudomonadota > Alphaproteobacteria > Acetobacterales > Acetobacteraceae > Komagataeibacter > Komagataeibacter melaceti. The sequence goes on from NZ_QUWV01000020.1 coordinate 5,053, forward strand.
GCGCATCACCCGCCTGCAACGCCCCGGGCGTGGCATGATGGATACGGCCGACTTCCTGCGTGGGCAGGCTGTCCCCCCCGGCACATGCTTCGGCACGGAGGCAGGCGATGCCTGAAGCCTCCGCCCCCCGCCCCGGTGACGCCGCACCGCCATCCGTATGCCGGTGGGCCGTGCTGATGGAATATGATGGCCGCGACTTCATCGGCTGGCAGCGCCAGCCGGTGGATAGCCTCATATCCATACAGGGCCTGCTGGAAGGGGCCGCGCGCAAGCTCACCGCAGGCCGGAACGTGCCCAGCATCACCGCCGGACGGACCGATGCAGGCGTGCATGCCAGCGGGCAGGTCGCGCATCTGGATTTTCCCGCCGATGTCACGCTGTCCAGCGCGACGGTGCGCGACGGGCTGAATTTCTACATGAAGCCGCACCCGGTGGTCATCCTCATGGCGCGTCCGGTGCTGCCGCAGTGGAATGCCCGCTTTTCCGCCAATGCGCGCGCCTATCGCTACCGTATCCTCAACCGCGCGGCGCGCCCGGCGCTGGAGGTGGGGCGCGTCTGGCACGTCAAGTCACCGCTGGATGTCTCGCTGATGCAGCAGGCCGCCAGCGCGTTGAGGGGGCGGCATGATTTCACATCCTTCCGCGCCACGGCCTGTCAGGCCCGCAGCCCCATACGCACGCTCGACCAACTCGATGTGCGGCGAGAGGGCGAATATGTCGTGATCGAAACGCGGGCCCGCTCGTTCCTGCACCATCAGGTCCGCAACATGGCGGGCACGCTGAAACTGGTGGGCGAAGGCCGATGGGCGCCCGAACGTGTGGAACAGGCCCTTGCCGCGCGTGACCGCCGGGCCGCTGGCCCCACCGCCCCGCCAGACGGGCTATGCCTGACGGAAGTGGGGTACGAGGACAACCCCTTCACCCGCTAGCACCCCGCCCCTGCACCGGGGCGGGCGCGGATGTCAGTGGCCGCCGCCCTGCTGCTGCATGAGCAGGGGATACAGGAATTCGTGCCAGGCTCGCTGATCGGGTGAGAACAGCGCCGTCACGGCGGCCAGCAGCCCAAGGCTGCCAATAATGGCCAGCACCAGCAGCACGGCCTGCCCGCGCCGCAGCAGCAGCCCCACCCGTGCCACGTACCATGTCAGCCACAGGCTGTAGGCGAACTCGATCCCGTTCAGGATCAGTTCACCCGTGGGCGATTCCAGCAACTGCGGCGACGCCAGCGCCATCAGCAGCGCCACCACCAGCCCCGCAAGCAGCGTGACCCAGTCCGTCCACCATGCGGCGGTGATATAGCGCAGCCACAGCCCCTCGCGCTTCCAGCGCTTCGCCAGCGCATGGGTCACCACCGCGGGCAGCAGGATCAGGCATAGTGCAAACAGCACCTTGACCCCGCTTATGGGCTGCGGGGCATAGCCAATGGTCAGCCCGCCGCCAACCAGCCACAGCGCAAGCCGCGGCGCCAGCGCCGACAGCACGGAATCGCGCGTATTGCCGAAATAGGCGATACCTTCCGCACGGCCCCGCCCGAGCAGCAGCATTCCCCGGAGGATACCGCCTAGCCCCGCTCCATTCGGGTCGGGAGATGGGCCGCGTTCAGACATTAGCGCATTACCTTTTCAAGAAAACCGGCATAGATCGCCGTCAACTGCTTCAGGTCGGCCAGACTGACATGCTCGTCCGCCTTGTGCATGCTCGTTCCCACCAGCCCGAATTCGGCCACGGGGCAGTAACGGCTGATGAAGCGGGCATCGGACGTGCCGCCCCCCGTATCAAGCCGGGGCACCTGGCCGGTCACGTCGCGCACGGCGGCCCGCAGCGCCTCCACCGGTTCATGTGGTTCGGTCAGGAAGGATTCGCCACTGATCGCGATGTGAATGTCAGCCCCCGGGGCATGCCGGGCGGTAACGGTACGTATCCAGCCCGACAGATCCGCCCCGGTATGCAGGTCATTGAAGCGGATGTTCAGCCGCGCCACAGCCCGGGCGGGAATGACATTGGTGGCCGTGTTGCCCACATCAATGCTCGTGACCTGCAGGCTGGAGGGCTCGAACCACTCGCTGCCCGTATCCAGCGGGGCCGCCGTCAGTTCACCCAGTAGCGCCAGAAGCCGGTGCACGGGATTATCCGCGCGGTGCGGATAGGCCACATGCCCCTGCGTTCCGTTGACGGTGATGCGGGCGTTCAGGCTGCCACGCCGGCCGATCTTGATGACCTCCCCCATCCCGGCAGGATTGGTCGGTTCACCCACAAGGCAGAAATCGGGTATCTGCCCCTGCTTTTCTATCCATTCCAGCACGCGCACGGTGCCGTTGGTGGCGGGGCCTTCCTCATCACCGGTAATGAGCAGGCTGATCGAACCCTGTGGCCGTGGATGCCGGTTCAGGTACAGCCTGACCGCCGCGACAAAGGCGGCGATGCCACCCTTCATGTCGCACGCGCCGCGCCCGAACAGGATGCCGCCATGGATTTCCCCACCAAAGGGGTCATGACTCCAGTCAGCATCCCCCACGGGCACCACATCCGTATGCCCGGCAAAGCACAGATGGGGCTGGCCGGTGCCAATGCGCGCGAACAGGTTGGGCGTGCGGGCCGCGCCCTCGCCAAACGGCAGAAGGGTCACGCTGAAGCCGATCCGCTCCAGCACAGCGGCCAGCGCGGCAATGCCGCAGCCATCATCGGGCGTGACGGAAGGGCAGCGGATCAGGTCACGCGCGAGGGTGACAACACCACCGGGGTCCTGTTCCGTGATGGCCATTCCGTCATCGCTCATGCCGTTCAGCCGCGCAGCAGGTCGTTGATCGACGTCTTGGAGCGGGTGCGCTCATCCACGCGCTTAACGATCACGGCGCAATCCAGCGACGGCAGCGGCTTGCCATCGGCCGATGTCGCCTGGCGCGGCGGCAGCGTGCCGGGCACGACCACGGAATAGGCCGGGACGCGGCCCATGAAGACCTCACCCGTGGCGCGGTCCACGATCTTGGTGGAGGCGCCAAGGAACACGCCCATGGACAGCACGCTGCCACGTTCGACCACCACGCCTTCCGCCACTTCGGAACGTGCGCCGATGAAGCAGCCGTCCTCGATAATGACGGGTGCGGCCTGCAGCGGCTCCAGCACGCCGCCAATCCCGACGCCACCGCTGATGTGGCAGTTCTTGCCGATCTGCGCGCAGCTACCGATCGTAACCCACGTATCGACCATCGTGCCGCTATCGACATACGCACCGGCGTTGACAAAGCTGGGCATGAGCACGACACCCGGCGCGATGAAGGCCGAACGGCGCACGATGGAACCCGGCACCGCACGGAAGCCCGCACCAGCAAATGCCGCCTGGTCCCAGCCCGCGAATTTCAGCGGTACCTTGTCATAGCTCGGCGCACCGGCGCCACCACCTTCAACCAGGCGGTTGTCATTGAGGCGGAAGGACAGCAGCACGGCCTTTTTCAGCCATTCATTGACAACCCAGCCATCGGCCCCCGGTGTCGCGACACGCAGCTTGCCGGAATCCAGCGCCGAAAGCGCGGCCTCAACGGCATCACGGTCAGCGCCGGTGGTGGCGGTGGACAGCGTCTCGCGACGCTCCCACAGGGCCTCGATCTGGCTCTGGAGGGATGTATCGGTCATGTTTGCAAAATCCTGTATGGGGCTGCTCCCCCCGGCGGAAGCCACCGGGGCCGGATCAATTTGACTGCGGACCATGCGAAGGATCATGGGCAATGTCAACGATTGCCCCGATCCCCCCTGCCATGGATACAGCCGGTCACGCGCCGCGGATCAGCGTTCCGGGGCCAGCTTCGGTGAACAGTTCGAGCAGGCAGGAATGCTGCACCCGGCCATCAAGGATGACGGCGGCCTTGGCGCCCGCGCGCACGGCCTCGAGGCAGGTCTCGACCTTCGGGATCATGCCGCCGGAAATCATGCCACTGGCAATGCCACGGCGCGCGTCTTCCGCCGTCAGTTCCGGGATCAGCTTACCCTCACCATCCAGCACGCCGGGCACGTCCGTCAGCATGAGCAGGCGGCTGGCGTTGATCGCCCCCGCAATCGCGCCCGCTGCCGTATCGGCATTGATGTTGTAGGTCTCGCCCTGTTCACCCACGCCGATGGGCGCGATGACGGGGATCAGGCCCGAGCCGGACAGCGCATAGATCACGCGCGGGTCGATGCGGGTCGGTTCACCCACAAAACCCAGATCCAGCAGGCGATCGGTCTCGACACCGCCCTCACGCGCGCGGCGCTGGAGCCTGCGGGCGGAAATCAGGCCGCCATCAAGGCCGGAAATGCCCACCGCCAGCGCACCGGCGCGGTTAATCAGGCCCGCCACCTGCTTGTTCACCTTGCCACCCAGCACCATCTCGATCACGTCGATCATGGCGGCATCGGTCACGCGCAGGCCGTCGATGAAGGTGGATTCGATCTGCAGGCGCTTGAGCATGGCGCTGATCTGCGGGCCGCCGCCATGAACCACCACGGGGTTGACGCCAACCTGCTTGAGCAGCGCGATGTCATGGCCAAACGCGGTGGAAAGCGAGGTATCGACCATCGCGCTGCCACCATATTTCACGACCACCGTATCACCCGCATAGCGGCGCAGATACGGCAGCGCCCTGGCCAGAACCTCGGCCCGTACCTGTGCTTCCCGGTCGCCCGGTCCTGTTCCTGTCATCCGAACGGTCCCTTCGCTCCTGACTGCTGAATATCCATGCCTGCCGACCACGCCACCATGGGCCGGAACTACATTCCCGCCCGCGCCGGGTTGGCCAGGCGGGCCAGTTCCGCTCGCAGCACCTCTATCCCCATGCCGGTCTGGCTGCTGGTGGCCAGTACCTCAGGGAAGGCGGCGGCATGCGTGGCCACGACCTCGCTGACCGCACGCAGCTTGGCCGCAAGCGCATTGGGCTTTGGCACGTCACATTTGGTCAGCACCACCTGAAACGTCACGGCGGCGCGGTCCAGCAGCTTCATGATTTCCCCATCCGACTCCTTGAGCTCCACCCGGCTGTCCAGCAGCAGCACGACGCGGCGCAGCGTGGGCCTGCCGCGCAGGTAGGAGAACATCATCCCCTGCCAGTCATCCTTGACGTCCTTGGCCGCCTTAGCGAATCCGTAGCCCGGCATGTCCACCAGCGTCAGGCGGTCGGCCAGCTCAAAGAAATTGAGCTGCTTGGTCCGCCCCGGCTGCGAGGACGCACGCGCCAGCGCCCGCCGCCCGGTCAGGGCGTTGATCAGGCTGGACTTGCCCACGTTGGAGCGGCCCGCGAACGCGATCTCGGGCAGGAGCGGGTCAGGAAGCTGGCCCAGCTTCTGCGCGCCGAAGACGAAATTGAACTCGCCCGAAAACAGCACGCGCCCGATTTCCCGGTCGCGTTCCTGTTCTTCCGGCGTCGGTGTGGGGGAAGTGAAATCCACCATCTTGGTCCCTGTGGTTATTTCTTCCCGGCCGGAAGTGCCGTCTTGCCGCCCGCGCCCCGGTTCATGCGCCGCTGGATGACCGTCTGCTGCGCCATGGTGAGCAGGTTGTTCCAGCAATAGTAGATCACCAGGCCCGAGGGCTGCCGCGCCATGAAGAAGGTGAAGATGATCGGCATGAACTGGAACATCTTCTGCTGCGCCGGGTCAGCCGCCGGGGCGGGGTTGAGACGCTGCTGGGCAAACATGGTCAGCCCGAACGCGATGGGCCACAGGCCAAGCTGGAGCATGGGCGAGATGACCGACGGGTCCCAAGGGATCAGCCCGAACAGGGTGAACAGGTTTGTCGGGTCAAATGCCGAAAGATCGTGAATCCAGCCAAAGAAGGGCGCATGGCGCATCTCGATCGTGACGTACAGGTCCTTATAGAGGCACCAGAACACCGGGATCTGCAGCAGCATGGGCAGGCAGCCGCTGGCGGGGTTGACACCTTCCTGCTTGTACAGCCCGATCATCTGCTGGTTGAGCGCCATCTGGTCATCCTTGTAGCGCTCACGCAGGGCTTTGATCTTGGGCTGGAGCTGGCGCATCTTGCCCATGGAGTGGAACTGCTTGGTCGCCAGCGGGAAGAACAGCGCCTTGACCAGCAGGGTGAACGCCATGAGTGCGAGGCCAAAGTTGCCCAGCATGGTGTTCAGCCAGTCCAGCACGGTAAAGATCGGACGCGTCAGGAACGCGAACCAGCCGAAATCCACCGCTTTCCAGAAATCGGGGATATGCAGGCTGGACTCGTATTTTTCCAGCAGCGGCACTTCCTTCGCACCGGCAAAGACATGGCTGGCGGTAGCCGCCTCGCCACCCGCCGCGACCACCAGCGGCGCGCGGGCGGTAAAGCCCACCTCATACGTGCCCTTGTCGCCCCCGGCGGACTGGTAGGCATAGTTACCCGCCACGTCGCTATCCTGCTGCGGGACCACGGCGGTCAGCCAGTACTTGTCGGTAATGCCGGCCCAGCCGCCCTGGCCCGACTTGCTCCACGCGATGTTGCCCGGCGGCACGGCACCCTTGCGCAGGGACTTGTACGAGCTTTCGTCCAGCCTGCGGTCAATGACCGAGATCGGCCCCTCATGCACAAGGTAGCCACCCGTCTCGACCGGCGTGTAGCCGCGCTCCACGCGTGAGAACGGGTAGAGGGAAACAGCCTCGCCACCGTGGTTGATCACCTTCTGCGTCACCGAGAACATGTAGTCGTGGTCGATGGCGACAGTAATCTGGAACACCTGGCCCTGCCCGTTATCCCAGCTCAGGGTCACGGGCTGCGCCTGTGTCAGCGTGTCATGGTCGGCGGTCCACAGGGTGTTGGAGTCCGGCACGCGCACCTGCGCGCCGCTGACATTGGCCCAGCCGACCTCGACGAGGTTGGGCTGGTCCTTGCCGCGCGGCTCCAGCACGCGCACCAGCGGGCTGCCGTCCTTTACGGTCTCGTGATAGTTCTTGAGCACGAGGTCATCGAGACGCGCGCCACGCAGGTCGAGCGAGCCATGCACCCGGTCGGCGTCGATCGCGACGCGCGGGTCGGACCGGCCGTCATCCGCCACGGCGGCTGGAGTCGGGGCCGCACCGGCATCCGCCACGGGCGGCAGGGCGGGCGCGCCTGCGGGGGCCTGCTGTTCCACCGTCTTATGGTTCTGCTGAGGCAGGAAATACTCAAAACCAACCAGCACCACGGCAGACAGTAATGTTGCCACCATAAAACGCTTGATATCCATCAGCGACCCGCCAGACTTTTACTGTTTTTTATGGAGTCATGCATGCCACATCCACAGGCCGTGCCGGGAACGGGGTCATGACCACCCGCATTCCACGGGTTGCAGCGCAGGATGCGCCACCCGGCCAGCACACTGCCCCGCATCGCCCCATGTTGGGCAATGGCGTCGCGTGCGTAATGACTGCATGAAGGAACGAAACGGCAATGCGCGCCCCACACGGGGCGGATTACCAGTTGGTACGCGCGGATGAGCGCGCGCAACATTCGGGCGGCCAGACCTGGGGAAGACGTAATCACGATTCTTCCTTTACTCCGGCCTTGCGCAGGGCCTTGCGATAATCGCCCATAAGGGCATCGAATCGCCGCCCGCATGTGCCGGACCGGCCAATGACCACGATATCAACGCCCGCAAGCGCCGTTTCGCGGCCGACCAGCCTTACAACTTCCCGCAGGCGTCGCCGCGCACGATTGCGCACGACGGAGTTGCCCACTTTTTTGGTAACGGTAAAACCGTACCGGGCAGCTTCCGTGTCACCGCGTTCAAGCGCCTGTAGCACCAGTCCCGGCACGGGAGCCTTGCGGCCTTTTGCCGCAACCCGCAGGAACTCGGCACGTTTTTTAAGACGCGTGGACTTTTCGGCCACTTTAAGCCGCCCCTTTGTAGAGACATTCATGGTTCCGGGCACAAAGGCACCCGGAACGTACAGACGTCACCTGCCTCAGGCAGAAAGACGCTTGCGGCCCTTGCTGCGACGGTTTGCAACAACTTTGCGGCCACCAACGGTTTCCATACGCGAACGGAAGCCGTGGCGACGCTTGCGGACCAGCTTCGAGGGTTGATACGTGCGCTTCACAACGGCACTCCCAGATTGACAATGACAGACAGGTTACGGAATAAATTCCACAGGCCCCGTATGACACGGAAGGCCCGAGCGGCGCCTTATACTGCCGCTTTCCGGCAACGTCAATGCTGCCGGTCCTTTCTGCCCGAACCGGATGGATTTCATGACCACTCCCGCCCATGACCCCGCCCCCGCCATGGATGACGCGCTGCGGCGGCATATCCATGACATCCGGGGCCATCTCTCACCCGCCATGCTGCAGGCGGATGTGCTGGCGCTCAGTCAGGACGCGGCCACCCGCAAGGCCGCACAGGCCATTCTGGACGCGCTGGACGCCGCCACGCGCGACCTTGCGGCCATGCGCCGCCTGCTGGGCACGGGCCGGCCGTAACAGCCAGCCCCCTGAAACCTCAGCGCTTTTCGATCAGTTCGATCTTGTAGCCGTCCGGGTCTTCCACAAAGGCGATGACGGTGGTGCCGAACTTGACCGGCCCCGCCTCACGCGTGACCTTTCCGCCACCCGCACGCACCTTTTCCACCATGGCGGCGACATCGGGCACGCCCACCGCAAAATGGCCGAATCCGGTGCCAACGTCATAGCCATCATCCTGACCCCAGTTATAGGTCAGTTCGATTTCGGCCTGCCCGGCCTCGTTATCGCTATAGCCGATGAAAGCGAGGGTGTACTTGCCTTCCGGCACTTCCTTGCGGCGCAGTTCATGCATGCCCAGCAGGCGATAGAAGGCCAGGCTCGCATCAAGGTTGCGCACGCGCACCATGGTATGCAGGTAGGTTCCCATTCTTACGTTCTCCCTTCGGGTTATTTTTCGTTCCCGCTATTGATGCCCATCAGGAACAGGCCCGCCTCATCCGCCATGTCGATGCACGCGGCAGGGTCGGTAATGAGCGTGGCCCCGGCCTCAAGGGCGATGCCACGCAGCCCCGCCGCCATGGCGCCCGCAAGGGTGCGTGGCCCGATTGTCGGCAGATCGGCACGCCGTTCCTGACCCGGCTTGGCCATCTTGACCAGAACACCACCGGGACGGTCAGGTTGCCGCAGGGCCGCGACACGTTCAAGCATCCGGTCCGTGCCTTCCAGCGCCTCGACCGCCAGCACGAGTCCCCCCTGCACCACGCAGCCCTGGCCGATATCCAGCGCGCCAAGCTGGCGGACGACCTTCCGGCCAAGGTCAATATCCGCGCGGGCGGCATCATCGGGTGCCATCCGCCCCATCACCCCATGCCGCGCAACGGAGCCTGCCAGATATTCATGCGCGCCACGAATGGTGAACCCTTCCTCGCCCAGCACGCGCACGATCGCGCCCAGCAGGCCGTCATCACCCGCAAACAGCGCCTTGCCGATACGCGCGAGAATCCGCGCACCCGTCGCATCAGGCCGCAGGTTGAGAAAGGAGGGACGCCGCACCGGGCCGATCAGCACAAGGTCACGGCATCCGTGCTCGTGCAGCGCGGACAGGATTTCACCCGCCGCAGCCAGCCGGATCATACGATGGGGCCAGGGGCCGATCACATCGGGCTCGGCAAAACCTTCAAACCCGACAATGAAAACGCGCCCACCCGCCTGCGCCACCGCGCGGGCGACCTGACCGGGCAGCGGGCCGCCGCCGGCCAGAATGCCCACACAGGGCGTATCGGGGCGAGACAGCGCCGGTTCAGGCGCCATCACTCTCGATCATGTCCCCGCTCTGGACACGCACAAGGCCGCGATGGCTGGGGGCTGCGATAAAATCAAGGATTTCAACCACGCGCGCATCATCGGCATAGGCCTTGCGCACATGCTCCAGACGGTCCTGAAACACTGCCCCGGTGGCGTGGGCCACCTTGGGATACAGCGCACGGAAGGCCTGGCGCATCCGCCGTATCTCATCAGGCATGACGCCGTTGCGGCGCAGCCAGATCCAGTGCAGCCCAACCAGACGCGCGCGGTTGCCCAGCACGCTGCCATAGGGGATGACATCGGCCTCGACCCCACACACGCCGCCCACCAGCGCCGCATGGCCAATACGCACGAACTGGTGCAGCGCCGCCGCCCCCATGATGCGCGCATCGTCACCAATCACCACATGGCCGCCCATGACCACGTTGTTCACGATAATCACGCCCCGACCCAGTGTGCAGTCATGCGCCACGTGGGAGTTGGCCATGATCAGGCAGTCCTCCCCGATGCGGGTCATGCCCGTGCCGGTGGCCGTGCCGCGATGGATGGTCACGTTCTCACGTATGGTGGTGCGCGCGCCGATGTTGCAGCCGGTCGGCTCGCCCCTGTATTTCAGGTCCTGTGGGGCCATGCCCACGCTGGTGAAGGGGTAGCAGACAACGCCCTCGCCCAATGTGGTGTGACCGTCGACGACCACATGCGAGATCAGTTCGACATTATCCCCGATCACGACATCCGGCCCGACCGTGCACCACGGCCCGATCCGGACCCCGCTGCCAATCCGGGCATGGCTGGATACGATGGATGACGGATGGATTTCAGGCGACTTCCCACGCCGTTCATCCATCTGGGTACCGTTAGGTGAACTTCCTGCCAGAATAGCCTCCCTCGCCGCAGGTAACCATGGGTTACAGACCCAAAGGCCGCCACCCGTCCCCTCCCCCCTGGGGCAGGACGATGGTCGCGGCCATTTCGTGCAGGATTAGCCCATGATCATGGCGCTGAACGTCGCCTCGGCAACGGAGACGCCATCAACCCGCGCCACACCCTTGAACTTCCACACATTGGCGCGGCTGCGTTCTTTCTCGACATGAATGCGCAGCTGGTCGCCCGGGCCGACAGGGCGGCGGAATTTCGCGCCGTCTATCGTCATGAAATAGACCAGCTTGCCTTCAAACGCCTGTCCAAGCGTCAGCACCACCAGGGTTGCCGCCGTCTGGGCCATGGCCTCGATGATCAGCACGCCCGGCATGACAGGGCGCGCCGGGAAGTGCCCCTGGAAATGCGGTTCATTCACCGTGACATTCTTGATGCCGACCGCTGACTGCCCCAGCACGATATCAACCATGCGATCAATCAGCAGGAACGGATAGCGATGGGGAATCGCTTCCATGATCCGCATGATGTCAATCGATTCCAGGACCGCAGGTATTGCGTCCGCGGGCAATGCCTCTACTTCTTTATCCACGTCGTCCAACCACTTGTTCGGTCAGGAGGGAAGCCTGCCACCAGACGGAACAGGCGCCTCCTACCGGTTGAATATCTGACAGCGACAGGCAATCAGGCTTTGTCGGCCTTTTCGCTACCTCCATCCTGCGTCGTTTTTTTGGCCATCCGACGCAGAAACGCCACATTCCGGAAAAACTCCCGAAATGGCATGGCCGGGCTGCCGATCACATCGGCCCCGGCCTCCACATCGGACATGACACCACATTGCGCCCCGATCCGGGCCTTGGCACCGATCTTGATATGTCCGATAAGCCCGGCCTGCGCCGCGACCGTCACGAAGTCACCCAGTTCGGTCGAACCGGAAATACCAGCCTGGGACACCACGATACAACAGCGTCCCAGCCGCGCATTATGGCCAATCTGCACCAGATTGTCGAGGCGCGAGCCAGCGCCGATCACGGTATCACGGATCGAGCCGCGATCCACGGTGGAATTGGCCCCGATCTCGACCCCGTCCTCCAGAATGACACGGCCAAGCTGCGGCACGCTCTCGAAGCCTTCCGGCGTTACCGCAAAGCCGAACCCGTCCTGCCCGATCCGCGCACCGGGCAGCAGCGTCACGCGCTCGCCCAGCAGGGCATGGGAAATGGCCACATGCGCGCCGATACGGCAGCGTGCCCCAATTTCCACGCCCGCGCCAATGGTGACATGCGCGCCAATATCCACGCCCGCGCCAACACGCACCCGGTCACCCAGCACGGCAAAGGGACCGATGGCGGCGGTCGGGTCAACATCACACCCTTCCCCCAGCACCGCCGTGGGGTGAATGCCCGGCTGGACCGGCGGCGGCGGGTAGAACAGGGAAGCCACGCGCGCCCAGGCCTGATACGGCGCGCGGGAGACGAGAACCGCCGCATGGGCGGGCACCTTGTCGGCAAAGGCGGGGGCGACGATCACCGCCCCGGCCCCCGTCCCCTCCAGCAGGGGGAGATAGCGCCGGTTATCAAGAAAGCTGACCTGATCGCGCGTGGCGGACTGAAGCGGCGCGATGCCCGTGAACTGGCGGCCCACACCCGCGCCATCAGCCGCGGGCCGCAGCTCGGCCCCGCTGCACTGCGCCAGCGCCTCCAGCCCGAAAGGCCCGTGCGTTACGAAAAAACGCGAATCACCCGGTACGTTATCCGGCGTCACTGTCATCAAACAGACCTTAATGCTTGGCAGGCGCGGCCGGGGCGGGCGTGTTGGCGTCCGCCGTGGTGGGCATGGTGCCCGATTTGGCCAGTACCTCGGGGTCCACGTCGGCAGCCGGGATGAAGACCGTGGGCAGCACCGCATTCAGCTCGCTGGCCACCTGCTGCGTGATGTCGAGGCTTTCCTGGCTCAGGGCGACCTGTTCACGATGCAGCACAAGGTTCATGCCACGGCTGGCCGCGACCTGCCGGATGATCTGGACCAGTTCACGCTCGATCTGCCCCAGCGAGACCTGTGCCGCTTCCTGAATGATGCGGTTGCGGTTGCGGAAATCCTTCTGCGCCGCGATCACACGTTCCTGCAGCTTGCGCTCACTGGCCTGGATCTGGTCAGACGACATGGTGCGCGCCTGGCCCTGCAGCTTCTGCTGCTCATCACGCCAGCCGGCCTGCTCCTTCTGCGCATCATGCGCCAGATCGTCACGCCGGGCGCCAAGCACGCGCTCGGCCTGCTGGGCGGCGGAAGACAGGCGCATGACATCAGGCACGCTGATCACGCCGATGATCGGGGCCGGGGGCGGCGCACTCTTGGCCACGTCCGGCGCCTTGGGCACGGGCGGCAGGGGCAGGATCGGCGGGTTCTGCGACTGCGCTTCCTCGCTATCGGCGGCGGGTGCGGCGGGCAGCGGCACGGGGGCTGCGGCCTCATGCTGGGGAGCATGTGCGGCGGGCTGGGAGGCCTTGGGCACGAACCAGCCGGCATTCCCCCCTCCCGCGCTTTGGGCATGCGCCCCCGGCACGATCAGAGTTCCCCACCCGAGCAGAGCGGTTGCGGCAAGCAGACGGATGCCGGATTTACGCAACATTATCACCTCAGAATTGTTGGCCGAAGCCAAAGCGGAGCAACTGCGTCCTGTCATGCTCCTGACGGACCAGCGGGACGCCCAGATCGATATTCACGAGCCCGAACGGGCTTTTCCACGCAATGCCGACACCGGTCGAGACGCGAGGCGTGAGTGTATCGCCATAGACAGGAGTATATTTGGGCCAGTCCTTCATGGATGTATAGCGGTTACGCACGCGCAGGCCATCAAGTCCGCCCATATCAACGAAATAACGCCCGCTCAGGCCCATGGCGGAAGCAAACGGAATGGGGAAATGCACCGTGGCCGAAGCGGTATAGAGGAACCGGCCACCCAGAAAGTCTTCCTGCGAGTGCATGGGGTTACCGTCACGCGCGGAAATGGCCATGCTTCGCGGCCCGACACCACCATCCATGAACCCGCGCAGCGTGGTGCCGCCCAGATAGAAGTTATCGATGATGTCACTGCGGCCACCGCCCCAGTTCATGATGTCACCCACGCCGCCGCGCATTTCCACCGTCCAGTCATGGTTGCCCATGATGCTGTCAAGCGGGACATAATAGGCCGCATCAATCTTGCCACGCAGGTAGCGTTCGTTCCCGCCGATACCGGCGAAGTCACCACCCACGCGGATCACGAAGCCCTTGTGCGGCTGCTGGCGCCGGTCGCGCGTATCATAGGTCAGCGTGGTGCTGAGCTGTGACAGCAGGGACCAGCCCGCCTGGTCCAGAACGTAGTACGATGAATCCGACCATGTATCGCCCACGTTACGATCGGTCAGCGTGTAGCTCCACGACTGCGACAGGCGATTGTTATAGGAATACCCCATGCGCAGCGTGATGCCGTACCGCCCTTCCGAATAGCTCTGGTAGGTCATGTAACGGTTCTGGATACCGAAAAGATCCACACCCGCCACAAGGTTGCGGTTGAGGAAGTAGGGATCGGTCAGCGAGATGTCGGCCTGATCTTCATAATACGCCGCGGTGCCGGTAAAGCCCGCGTCAATGCCGGTGCCCAGCAGGTTATGCTGCTTGAGCCCAAGGTTGCCCAGCACGCCCGCATCGGTCGAGTAACCGCCACCCAGCGAGAACTCGCCCGTCGGCTTTTCCACCACATCGGCCGAGATGTTGACCTTGTCCGGCGCGGAGCCGGGGGTCTGGTCGATCGAGACGGTTTTGAAGAACCCCAGATCTTCCAGGATCATCTTGGAATATTTGCGGTCAAGCGGCGTGTACGGGTCGCCTTCGGCCATGGGCAACTGGCGGCGGATCACCTTGTCCTGCGTGATGGTGTTGCCGTTGATGTCGATGCGCTCGACATACATGCGCGGGCCTTCGCTTATGTCGAACAGCAGGTTGACCGTACGCTTTTCCGGGTTACGGGCAATTTCGGGATGGACCATGGCGAAGGGATAGCCCTTGCCCTGCAGCATCTCCTGCATGTTGGTGGCGTTGTGCTCGATCGCGCTGCCATCGTACCACTGGTTGTGGAACAGGGTGATGTATTTGCGCATGGACTCGCCGGTCACATGGCGCAGGGACGAGCGCACGTCCATCCTGTTCAGGCGGTAACGCGGCCCCTCTTCCATCGTATAGGTGATGTAGAAGGACTTGCGGTCCGGTGAGAGTTCACCCGTGGCGTTCTTGATCTGGAAATCGACAAAGCCGTTTTTCAGGTAAAAGCGGTGCAGCAGTTCGGCATCGTATTTGATGCGCTCGGGGCTGTACTGGTCGCTTGAGGCGAAGAAGCGGTACCACGCCGTCTCCTTCGATGAGACGATCCCCGCCAGCCGCGCGCTGCTGAAGGCGCGGTTCCCGACGAAGGTGACCTTCTTGATAAGGGTCTTCTGCGCCTCGTTGATATGGAAGATCACGTCCACGCGGTTATGCGCCAGCCGGATGATCTGCGGCGTGACGGTGGCGGCGTAACGCGCCTTTTCCGCATAGACGGCCAGAATCTTCTGCCGGTCGGCCGCGATGCCCTGCGGGGAATAGACCGCGCGCGGACGCAGCGAGATGACCTTGGTCAGGTCCTCGTCCTTGGCGGAATGATTGCCCTCGAACACGATGCGGTTGACGATGGGGTTTTCAACCACGTGCACTTCCAGCACGTTGCCCAGACGCTTGAGCGTCACGTCATGGAACAGGCCCGTGGCGTAAAGGGTCTTGAGCGAACGGTCCAGCAGGTCCTGATTGAAGCGGTCACCCGGCTGCACCACCATGTAGGACAGGATGGTGCTGGTCTCGATCCGGCTGTTGCCCTTGATGTCCACCGCCTCGATCGGGTCTTCAAGCGGCGGCGGCTTGATTGGCTCGATCTCGGGCGCCTGCTGTCCCGCATCGCCCGGCGCCATATCCCCGCTGAATGGTGTGTTGTCCTGTGCCGCTTCTTCCTGTGCGTAGGCACTGGCTGTCCAGAACAGCGGCACAACGCAGACAGACGCAAGCAGCGCTGAACGTTTACTCGACAAAATCGCTATTCCTCACCATTCGGCATGCGGATCAGCCATGCATTAAGACCGGATGGAGGGCCGGCTCCCTTCCTGTCATGTATCAGCTTTCGTGGCGGACCTATCCGATATCCGCCACAATGTGCAAGCACTTGTGTCACACGGTGCACCTTAGCCCTGGCCGGCGCGCGAGGCGAGCCACTGAAACAGGCCGAAATGTGACAGATCGTTAAATGTCGAGAACAGAAACAGTCCGGCTATAAGCGCAAACCCGGCCTGAAAGCTGACCTCCTGCACGCGGCGCGAAACCGGCCGGCCCAGAATGGCCTCAAATATATAAAATACCAGCCGCCCGCCATCCAGAATCGGCACCGGGAACAGGTTGATCAGCCCGAGGTTGATCGAAAGCAGCGCCATGAACGAGACCAGGCTGGACAGGCCATACTGCGCCACCTGGCCCGACATCTGGGCAATGCGCAGCGGGCCGCCAAGGTCTTTCGTGCTGTGCTGGCCGCTGATCATCTGCCACAGCCCGTCCAGCGTCTGGACCGAGACATGCCACGTCTCCTTCACCGCAGAGACGAAAGCCTGCGGCAGAGGCTGCGGCCGGCCCATTTCAGCAGCAAAGGACACGCCGATCTGCCCATGAGCGGCCGCGCCCTTTTCAGCCACGCTGCCAATATGGACCGGCAGCGTCACATCCGCCCCGTTGCGGTGAACCGTAAGCGTGGTCTGCGCCCCCGCCTGCCCGCTGACGAAGGACTGGAGATCGGTCACGTCACGCACCGCATGCGTGCCCACGCGCACGATCTCATCGCCCTTTTCCACGCCTGCCGTGGCGGCGGCGCTGCCGGGCAGCACCTGCGCGACCTGATTGAGGATATGCGGCTGCCCGGACATGGCGAACAGCCCGGTAAACAGGACAATGGCGAGAAGGAAGTTGAAGACCGGCCCCGCGACGATCACGATCGCCCGCGAGAGGACCGGCTTGTCGTGAAACGTGCGACCCTGCTGCCAGGCGGCTTTCTGTTCCTCGGTCGCGTCTTCCGGTCCCTCGAATCCGTGCGGGCGGACATAGCCACCCAACGGCACGGGGCACAGGCGCCATTCCGTGCCCACGCTGTCATGCCAGCGCAGGAGCGGACGGCCGAAACCGATCGAGAATACCTCCACATGCACGCCACGCCAGCGCGCGGCAAGGTAGTGACCAAGCTCGTGAATGAAAACCAGAACCCCCAGAACCAGGGAAAAGGCCAGAACAGTCCGGATCAGATCATGCATGGTCGCTACGCTATCTCCCGATGGCCTGAAAGACCATCCAGAATCATATCAGGCCGCGCGCGCAACCGTGCGAAGGCGGGCGACACGACGGGCCTCATGGTCCCAGTGCAGCACTTCCTCCAGCGTGTCGGCCCGCTGCGCGCCAAGTGATTGCATCACATCCTCGACAATACGCGCAATATCCAGAAACCCGATTTCGCGCTTCAGGAAGGCTTCCACCGCAATTTCATTCGCACCCGACAGGATGGCGGGAGCAGCCCCACCCGCACGCAGGGATTCGCGTGCAAGGCGCAGCGCGGGGAACCGGACCTCATCGGGGGCCTCGAAATCAAGGCGCGCCAGCGCGGCCAGATCCAGGCGCGGCGAATTGGTGGGCATGCGCGCGGGCCAGGCCAGCGTATGGGCAATGGGAATACGCATGTCGGCCGAGCCAAGCTGCGCCACGATCGAGCCGTCGGTGTACTGCACCATGCCATGCACCACGGATTGCGGGTGCACGACCACGCCCAGCTTGTCCTCCGTCACGTTGAACAGGCGCGCCGCTTCGATCAGTTCCAGCCCCTTGTTGAACATGGTGGCGGAATCGATGGTGATCTTGGAGCCCATGGTCCATGTGGGGTGCTTGAGCGCGGCTTCCAGTGGGGCCTTTTCCATTTCTTCCAGCGTGGCGCGGCGGAACGGGCCGCCGGAAGCGGTCAGGATGATCTGTTCGACCTCACCCGCCTGCTTGTCCGCCATCGACTGGAATACCGCGTTATGCTCGGAATCGACGGGCAGCAGGGTCGCACCCGCCTCCGCCACCGCGCGGAGCATGACATCACCCGCGCAGACCAGTGCTTCCTTGTTGGCCAGCGCCACGGACTTTCCGTTACGCACCGCAGCCAGCGTCGGCTCCAGCCCGGTGGCCCCCGTGATGGCGGCCATGGTCCAGTCCACCGGCAGGGCCGCGGCCTCGATCACGGCGGCGCGGCCACCGGCGGTTTCCACGCCGCTGCCAGCCAGCAGGGTTTCCAGTTCGGGCAGCAGCTTCTCATCGGCAATGACCGCACGCCGCGCACCCAGCGCACGCGCCTGCTCGGCCAGACGGGTCACATTGCGCCCGCCCACCAGCGCCACGGTGCGGAACTTCTCGGGTGCCTGGAGCAGCAGGTCCACGGTGGAACAGCCAATGCTGCCCGTACAGCCCAGAACGGAAACTGTCTTCATTATAACGTCATTCCCCAAAACATCTCATGGCCGGGCCATGGCTTCAGTGCAGCCCCACATACCAGAAAGCAGCCCGGCCGACTGCCCATAATGACAGCAATGCCGCCATGGGGGCCGCAACCAGCAGGCCATCGAAACGGTCCAGAAGACCGCCGTGACCGGGCAGGATGGTGCCCGAGTCCTTCACGCCGCGCGCGCGCTTCAGCGCGCTTTCCGCAAGGTCACCGATCTGGGCGGCAATGGCCACAAGCCCGCCGAACACCGCACCGCGCCACAGCGCCCCCGGCATGGCGCCAGGCAGGAAATGCGCGATCACCATGCCCATCACCACCGCACTGAGCAGCCCGCCGATGGAGCCGGACCATGTCTTGGCAGGTGAAATACGTGGTGCAAGCTTGGGGCCGCCAAAAATGCGCCCCGCCATGTAGGCGCCCGTATCGCTCATCGCCACGCAGGCAACCAGAAACAGCACGACACCCGAGCCGGGATCAGTCATGTAGCGCAGCCATAGCAGCGACAGGCCCGCGCAGCCTATCGCCACCTGCCCCGCCCATAGCGCCGGACCCAGCACGCCCGCCGCCACCATGAGCAGCAGCGCGCCGCCCCAGTGCCCGGCCACCGCCGTAATGCCCATGCACGCCGCCCATGCCATGCATAGCTGCCCGCGCCGCACCCGCAGCCCGAAACCGAACATGCGCGCCCACTCGCTCGCCATGCCCGCCATGACCAGCACGATCAGCGCACCGTAAACCAGCCCGCCCGCCCATACGCACACGCCCGCCAGCGGCACCAGCACGGCGGCCGAAAGCACGCGGGCGCGCAGGTCTTTCCAGTTGCCGGACTTGGCAGGCGCGCTGTCACGCTTTTCAGGTTGGCCTTGCACCGAATCGCCTTTCACGTCGCGAATAGATCGCCAGGACGGTATCGAAATGCGTCTCGTCAAAATCCGGCCATGGGGTTTCGAGGAACACCAGTTCGGCATAGGCCGACTGCCATAGCAGGAAGTTGGACAGACGACATTCCCCGCTTGTACGCACGATCAGGTCAGGGTCGGGCATGCCGGCGGTCTGGAGCGCACCGGCAAAAACCTTTTCATCAATCGCACTGGCGGCAATCTCGCCGCGCGAGACGGCCTGTGCCATCCGTACGGCGGCCTGCACGATATCGGCCCGCCCGCCATAGGACAGCGCCAGCACAAGCACCAGCCTGCCATTAGCCGCCGTCACCTGCTCGGCGCGGCGGGCTTCTTCCTGAATATCGACCGGAAAGCGGCTCAGGTCGCCAATAATCCGCAACTGCACGCCCTCGCGTGACAGTTCGGCCACCTTGTGCCGCAGGTAATAGCGCAGCAGGCCGGTCAGGTCAGCGACCTCGCCCGGCGCACGCCGCCAGTTTTCGGATGAGAAAGCGTAGAGCGTGAGCCACTTCACGCCACGCTTGGCGGCGGCGCGCACGGTGCGCTGCACCGCCTCCCCCCCGGCGCGGTGCCCCGCCAGCAGCGGCAGCCCGCGCAGGTTGGCCCACCGCCCGTTGCCATCCATGATGATGGCAACATGCTCCGGCAGGCACGGATTACCCGCGACCCGATGATCTGACCCGGACAAGCCCTGATCCCCCTACTCAGTCACGCATGGGGAGAAGCGGAGTGAATGCGGCGCTCACCGACCGATCAGACCTGCTTGATCTCGCGCTCTTTTTCAGCCAGCAGTTCGTCAACGCGCTTGACGTACTGGTCCGTCAGCTTCTGGATCGCATCGGACCAGACCTTGACGTCATCCTCGCTGATCTCGCTGCCCTTTTCGAGCTTGCGGGTCTGGTCCATGCCGTCACGACGCACGCCGCGCACGGCAATCTTGCCATTTTCCGCGTACTTGCCCGCCGCGCGCGCCAGTTCGTTGCGCCGCTCCTCGGTCAACTGGGGAATGGGCACGCGCACCGTCTGGCCATCGGCCGCCGGGTTCAGGCCCAGACCGGCATCACGGATGGCGCGCTCGACCGCGCCCACCAGCGTGCGGTCCCAGACCTGCACCGTCAGCATGCGCGCCTCGGGCACGGCAATGGAGCCAACCTGTGTCAGCGGCACTTCACCACCATAGGCTTCCACCCGCACCGGCTCCAGCAGCGCCGGGCTGGCGCGGCCGGAACGCAGGCCGGCAAAATCACGACGCAGGCTTTCAATCGCGCCGTCCATACGGCGGGTCAGATCCGCCAGCAAACTTTTCTGATCGACAGACACCGTGGCCCTCCTCCTAATTTTTCTTCCGCCACCATGATGGCAACCGCGTCAGCAGGGAACTGCCCTGCCCTCAGTCCGCCGTCACGATGGTGGTAAAACGCCCTTCGCCGCGCATGACACGCGAAAAGGCATCGTGCTCATGAATATTGAATACGACTATGGGCAGCCGGTTTTCGCGCGCCAGGCTGATGGCTGCCGCATCCATAACGTTAAGGTCATTGGCAAGGACATCGCGATAGGTCAGGGTCTCGTAACGCTGGGCCGTGGGGTCCTTGCGCGGGTCGGCGGAATAGACGCCATCAACCTGCGTGCCCTTGAACAGGGCGTCACACTCCATTTCCGCGGCGCGCAGCGCGGCACCCGTATCGGTCGTGAAGAACGGGTTGCCCGTGCCCGCGGCAAAGATCACGACCCGGCCCTTTTCCATATGCCGCACGGCGCGGCGGCGGATATACGGCTCGGCTATGGATGACATGTGGATGGCGGTCATGACCCGCGTGGGCACGCCATGCCGCTCCAGCGCGTTCTGCATGAGCAGCGCGTTGATGACGGTGGCCAGCATGCCGGCGTAATCGCCCTGCGCGCGGTCCATGCCGCGGGCGGCGGCGGCCATGCCGCGAAAGATGTTGCCGCCACCGATCACCAGGCAGACCTCGATCCCGGTGCTGGCCACGGCGGCCACATCGGCCGCGATGGCGTCAACCGTGGCCGGATCGACCCCGTAAGACCCGCTTCCCATCAGGGCCTCCCCCGACACCTTCAGGAGGACGCGCTTGTAGGAGGCAACGGACTGGGGTGCGGCAGGCTGGGTCATTGGTCCTCAGAACAGGTCAGACTAACAGGGCTAGGATCGGGCAGGCCACCCGGCCATGCCCTGTCATATAGAGGGATGCCCCCCCCCACAAGCCGATGATGCCCCTCTTTTGAGGATTCAGGATGCGTCATCCAGCCCGATGGCGCGCAGGCGGGCGCGCTCCTCGTCCCATCCGGCGCGCTCCTTGACGTTGAGGAAAAGGTGGCATGTCCGGCCCAGCAGGCGGCCGAGTTCACGCCGCGCCTTTTCGCCTATGGCGCGAATCCGGCTGCCGCGCTCACCGATCAGGATGGCCTTGTGCGAAGCCCGCGCCACATAGATGGTCACGTCAATCCGCACCGAGCCGTCCGGCCGCTCCGCAAAGCCTTCGGTCTCGGCCGTTGCGGCGTAGGGCACTTCCTCGTGTGTCTGGAGGAATATCTGCTCGCGCACCAGTTCCGCCGCCAGCAGGCGGTCAGGCAGGTCGGTCAGGTCATCCTCGGGATACAGGTACGGCCCCACGGGCAGGTCGGCCGCCAGACGGTCCAGCAGGTCATCCACCCCCTCGCCCGAACGCGCGCTGACCATGAACACATGCTCGACCGGCAGGATGGACGACAGTTCCGCCGTCAGGGGCAGCAGCGCGTCACGGCGCACGAGGTCCGTCTTGTTCAGCACCAGCCACAGCCTGCGCTTCTGCTCCGCCAGCCTTGTGGCGATGGCGCGCAGCGCATCGGTCATGCCCGCACGGGCATCGACGATCAGCAGCGTGATGTCCGCGTCTTCCGATCCCGTCCACGCGGCGGCGACCATGGCACGGTCCAGCTTGCGCCGGGGCTGGAAGATGCCCGGCGTATCCACCAGCAGGATCTGGGTCTGGTTGCGCATGAGAATGCCCAGCACCCGGAAGCGCGTTGTCTGCGCCTTGGGGCTGACAATGGACAGCTTGGTGCCCGCCATGCGGTTGAGCAGCGTGGACTTGCCCGCATTGGGCGCGCCCACGATGGCCACGAAACCGCAGCGTGTCGTCCTGTCCTGATCCTGATCGGTCATTGTCCGTGCCCTTTACGGTCGGGGGTGGGGGTAGCCTGCCGTTCCGCGCCAAGCTGGCGCAGCAGGTCGGATGCGGCCTCGCTCTCGGCGGCGCGCTTGCTTCCGGCCACGCCCTGCCCGGTTTTTCCCTGCACGTCCACCGCAATGACGAAACGCGGCGCGTGCGACGGGCCATCGGATGAAACCACGCGGTACTGCGGCAGGGCCAGCCCGCGCCCCAGCACCCATTCCTGCAGCGCGGTCTTGGGGTCCTTGGGCGGGTGGGCCTGCGCCACGATGGAGTCATTCCACATCCTGCGCACGAAGCCGCGCGCGGGTTCCAGCCCACCATCAAGATAGATCGCGCCCAGTATCGCCTCTACCGCATCCGCCAGCACGTTGGCGGTCTGCCGCACCCCGGCGCGCGCCTCATGCTCGGCCACGTCGAGTGCCGCATGCAGGTCCATGGCCTGCGCGATCCGGGCCAGGACCGTGCGCGAGACCAGATGGGCATGGCGGGGGCCGAGCGCGCCCTCCTGCTCATCGGGGAAGCGTTCGAGCAGCCATTCCGCCATGAGCAGGCCAAGCACGCGGTCGCCCATGAATTCCAGCCGCTCGTTGGAGCCGACGCCACGTTTCGCCGCACTCTGGCGCGCGCGGCGGCCGCCATTGCGCTCATGCGCGGCGGAGCGGTGCGTCAGGGCCTGCAGCAGCAGGGCCGGCTGGACGAAATGATAGCCCAGATGCTCTTCCAGGCGCCTGATCTCAGCGGCGGGAACGCGCGCGCTCTCCATGCTCAGCGAACTCCCATGAACAGGCGGTTCCACCTGATTTCGGCCGGCCAGTACCAGAACTGCCAGAACGGATGCATGCCATCGACGGACATGAAGATCCATTTGGCCTGCCCCACCAGATTTTCCATGGGCACGAAGCCAAGATCCTGCGGTTCATCGCCCATGAAGCGGCTGTCGGCGCTGTCATCACGGTTATCGCCCATGGCGAAGAAGTAACCCGGCGGCACGACATATTCAGGCGTGTCGTTCTTGCCGCCCTCATCGGTCAGTTTCAGGATGTCATGGGCGACCGGCCCGCGCCCGTCACTGCCGGGCAGAATCTCGCGGTAGCGGTCCCCCTCCATATGGGTGCGGTGTTCATCTATCGCCACGTACTCGCCTTCCGGCTCACGCGGGACTTCCTGACCGTTGAGGTAAAGGTGACCCTCACGCATCTGGACATGGTCACCGGGCAGGCCGACGATGCGCTTGATATAGTCGATCGACGTATCCTTGGTGAAGCGGAAGACCGCCACATCGCCCCGGTGGGGGGTGTGATCGAAAATCCGCCCCTGGAACAGGTTGGGGGAACCGGGCAGCGCGAAGCGGGAATAGCCATAGCTGTATTTGGCCACCCATACGTAATCACCCACCTGCAATGTCGGGATCATGGAGCCGGACGGGATATTGAACGGCTCGAACAGCACGGTACGCACGCCTATGGCCAGCACACCCGCAATGACAATGGTGCGCAGCAGTTCCATCAGCCCCCCATCCCGGCGTGACGGGCCGGTTCCGGGCTGGGAGGAAAGGGTCTTGTTATCGTCCATGGGCATAATTGTTCTTTAATCCGGATCTGGTATCGACCGGACGGCAATCGCCGGACGAATAACGTGCGGATCAAGCCCACGCGCCACCTGCCTGTCAAGCATTGCGCGCACCCGCTGCATGGGGATCAGGCCGCGCCGGTCTTTTCCGCCATGATCATGACCTGCGCGAAGGCATAGGGGTGTTCATCCGTCATGGTCAGGAAAATCCGCGCCTCGCAGCCCGCGGGCCGCAGCTTTTCCAGCCGAGCCAGCGCCCCGCCCGCCAGCCGGATGACCGGCTGGCCACCGGGCAGGTTTTCAACCCCGATGTCGCGCTGGAACACCCCGTGCGCAAAACCCGTGCCCAGCGCCTTGGCGCAGGCTTCCTTTGCCGCCCAGCGCTTGGCATAGGTACCAAGGCGGGCCAGCCCCTGCCTGCGTTCGGCCGCAGCCTGTTCATGGGCAGTGAACACACGCTGCACGAAGCGCGGGCCGTGGCGGGTGAGTACCGCCTCGATCCGCCTGACATCGCACAGGTCGGAGCCCATGCCGATCAGCATGGCCTAGCCCCTTGCCCGCTCGACCTGCACCACGCCCTTGGCCGAGCGCAGCCCCACCATGATGGCGGTCAGGTGCCGCAGGTCACGCACCTCGATATCCGCGAGGATTTCCATGAATTCGAGCTGGCGGTTGACGATGCGCAGGTTGACCATCACCCCTTCATGCTTGGCGGCGATGTTGGTCAGCGTGGCCAGCATGGCGGGTTCATTGGCCGTGACCACGCTCAGCCTGCCGGTATGGTGGCCGGTGGCGTTGCGGGCGATCAGGTCGTAATCCCAGTCAAGGTCCATGAACCGCTCGGGCGTGGCGGCAAAGGTTTCCAGCGTCTGGCAACCCTGCGCATGCACGGTGATCCCCTTGCCGGTCGAGACGATGCCCACGATCCGGTCACCGGGCAGCGGATGGCAGCACCCGGCGAAATGCACCGCCATGCCAGCCCCAACCCCGGCCAGCGCCATGCCCGCCGCAGCAGGCCTGCGCCGCGCGGCACCACCGCCGGGGCCACCGCCAACGGGCGCGCGCATGGACAGGCCCGGCACCATGCGCGGTGCGCGCGGCGCACGACGCAGTTCGGGATAGGCAAGCTGCACGACCTCCCGCGCGGACTGGTTGCCATTGCCCACCGCCACATACAGGTCAGCCACCGATTGCAGGCGCAGATCCTTGAGCAGGCTGTCCAGCACCTTTTCCGAACCGTCCACCCCTTCCTGCCGGAAGGCCTTGGCCAATGCCACGCGGCCGCTTTCCAGATGCGCCTCGCGCTGCTGCAGGGCGACATGGCGGCGGATACGCGCCCGCGCCTTGCCGGTGACGACAAACCGCTCCCACGATGGCGAGGGCGTGCCCCCGCGTGCGGTCATGATCTCGACCTGATCGCCATTCTGCAGTTCATGGCGCAGCGGCATGAGGCGGCCATTGATGCGCGCGCCCACGCAGGCATCACCCACCTGGCTGTGCACGGCATAGGCGAAATCGACCGGCGTTGCGCCACGCGGCAGGGAAATCAGCTGCCCCTTGGGCGTGAAGCAGAAAACCTGATCCTGATAGAGTTCGAGCTTCGTGTTCTCGAGGAACTCATCGGGTGCTGCTGAATCTTCCAGAATATCCAGCAGATCCTGCACCCAGCGCAGGCCCGAGATGACGCCCCGCGTCTCACCGGCCGCAGCGGCATCGGGCAACTGCTTGTACAGCCAGTGCGAGGCCACGCCGTTTTCTGCCACGTCATGCATTTCCGCCGTGCGGATCTGCACCTCGATCTTCTGGTTGCGCGGATGGCGCAGCGTCACCCCGGTATGCAGGCTCTGGTAACCGTTGGCCTTGGGGGTGGAGATATAGTCCTTGAACCGCCCGGCAATGACCGGATAGGCGGCATGGACCGCGCCAAGCGCGATGTAGCAGGCCTCCCGCGTGGGAACGATGATGCGGAAGGCCATGATGTCGGAAAGCTGCTCAAACGCGACATTGCGCCGCTGCATCTTTTCCCAGATGGAATAGGGCGTCTTTTCACGCCCCGTCACATCCACGCCTTCCAGCCCGGCTTCGGCACACAGGGCCAGAAGCTCACGGCGGATTTCCTCGATCACGTCCGCGCCCTGCCCGCGCAGGTAGTTGAGGCGGGCGCGGATGGTGGCCATCGCCTCCGGCTCAAGGGCTGCGAAGGAGAGGTTCTGCAGTTCGCCCTTCACCTTGTCCATGCCGATACGGCCGGCAAGGGGGGCGTAGATTTCCATGGTTTCGCGCGCGATGCGCTGCCTGCGGTCCAGACGCTGCACGTAATGCAGCGTGCGCATGTTGTGCAGGCGGTCGGCCAGCTTGACCAGCAGCACGCGGATGTCGCGCGACATCGCCAGCACGAGCTTGCGGAAGTTCTCGGCCTGCTTGGTGCGGTCGGACTGGAGCTCCAGTCGCGTCAGCTTGGTGACGCCATCGACCAGATCGGCAACCGTGTTGCCGAATTGCTCGCGCAGTTCCTGCTGGGTTACACCCGTATCCTCGATCGTATCATGCAGCAGCGCCGTGATGATTGAGGAAATATCGAGATGGAAGCCCGCCAGTATGTTGGCGACGGCCAGCGGATGGATGATGTAGGGGTCGCCATTGTCGCGCAGTTGCCCGGCATGGGCCGTCTGCGCCACGGCAAAGGCGCGGCGGATCAGGTCCGCGTCGGCCGTGGGGTCATACGCGTGGATGCGGCGGATCAGCCCCTCACACGTAATGGCGCGCTCCCCTTCCCCCTTGCGGGCGGGAAGGGCCAGCGCATCCCCTTCGGCCACTCCGCCCGCGACGGGCGCGGGCACGGAGGAAGATGTCGTTTCCGATCTGACCGGGTCAGTCACCTTCCACCCTTTCGTCAGATGTTACCGGCCGCGTCCGCTCAGGGCCGCCTCGACCGAGGCTTCCAGTTCTTCAGCCGACATGCCGCCGGAATGGCGGGCTTCTTCCTCGGCCGAGACATCCTGGAGACCAAAGATGTTCTGCTCGGTCGGGATCAGGTCGACCACTTCCTCATCAGCAGGCTCGGGCTCGGGCGCGCGGGCCAGCGAACGGATGAGGTCGCTGCGGATCTGGTCCAGACCCACGGTCTGGTCAGCAATTTCACGCAGGGCGACAACGGGGTTCTTGTCGTTGTCACGGTCAATCGTCATTTCCTCGCCACGCGACAGGGCGCGCGCGCGCTGGGCCGCCAGCAGCACCAGTTCAAAACGATTGGGAACCCGCTCAACGCAGTCCTCGACAGTGACGCGTGCCATCAGGCCTGAACTCCGGTTGTTAATTGGTTGTGTGGATCAGAATTTACCTTATTACCCCCACCCCCGTCCTGATGCAAGGTTTCAGTCAGCCGCGGCCCTGCGGGTGATCTCCTGTCCCGCCACGGCGGGCAGCAGCGCGTCCAGCGCCTGCCCGCTGACCGGATCGCGCCAGTCCGGCATGACATCGCGCAGCGGCAGAAGTACAAAGGCACGCTGCGTGGCGCGCGGGTGCGGCAGGATGGGGTCGGGCGCTGTCCGGACCAGATCCCCCATGGCGATGATGTCAAGATCGAGCGGGCGGGCGGCGTTGGCCACCGTGCGCCTGCGCCCGGCTGCGGCCTCGATCCCGTGCAGCCTGTCCAGCAGCCATGCCGGGTCCACCTGACCCGAAAGCCGCACCATGCCGTTGACATAGGGCGGCTGGCCCGACGGGGGTACGGGTGCGCTTTCATACCAGTCCGACACCGCCACGACGGACAGCCCCTCGATCCGGGCAAGCTGCTCCACGGCCCACAGGCAGGTTTCGGCCGCAGTTTCACCACTTTCGCGTGGCAGGTTTGCGCCAACCGCAATCAGGATGTCGGTACGCGAAGAAGCAGATTGCAGCATTGTCATATGAAATCTGTATTCCGGACGGTTATGGTCGGGTAGTAATCCACCCTCTGGGAAACTTCTGGCAGGATACCGGCTTCATACATCATGAAACAGCGTTACCCGACAACTTTCACTTCGATGCGGAATACATACCAGACAGAATTTAACCTGACCGACACGCATTCACTTTCTTTTTTCAGGGACAGACCATAAATGTTTTTTCAACCTCAGGAGCGGCTCTGCCTGTTTATAGATGGCACAAGCCTGTATTCCGCTTCCCGCAATCTTGGATTTGAGGTCGATTATCGCAAGCTGCTGCAGTTCTTCCGTTCAAAATCAAACGTATTGCGAGCCTATTACTACTCCGCCGTCCTGGACACGGACGAGTATTCGCCCCTCAAGCCGCTGACGGACTGGCTTGTCTATAACGGCTACACCCTTGTGACCAAAAGCGCGCGTGAGTTCATTGACAACAGTGGCCGCCGCCGCGTGCGGGGCAACATGGATGTGGAACTGGCGGTGGACATGATGGAAATGGCCCCGCGCATCGACCACGCCGTGCTGTTCAGCGGGGATTCAGATTTCCGCCGCCTGCTGGAATCCGTGCAGCGCCAGGGCGTGCGCACCACCGTGGTCGGGTCCATCAAGACCTCGCCCCCGCTGATTGGTGATGAACTGCGCCGACAGGCCGACCAGTTCATTGAACTGGCTGATATCGCAACGCATTTCATGCGCCGCCAGATCGACAACCGCCCCCCGCGCCCGCCCGCGCCGCCTGTCCGCCATCCGGCCGACCAGATGAGCGAGCATGACGAGGAATAGCAACTGAACCATCCGCCCGGCCCCCAAGGCCGGGCGGAACCGTTTTCAGCCTTCCAGTTGCAGGATCGTGCGGGTGCGTTCGCGCACCTGCGCGCACAGGTCGGGGTCCTGCGCCAGCTTGCTGCCGTAGGAGGGCACGATCTCGCGCAGGCGGCCCGCCCATTGCGGCAGGCGGCCACCAAAGCAGCGCTGGAGCACCGTCAGCATGATGGGGGCTGCGGTCGAGGCGCCGGGCGAGGCGCCCAGCAGTGCGGCGATGGACCCGCCCGCACCGGTCACGACCTCCGTGCCGAACTGGAGCACGCCCCCACGGGCGGGGTCTTTCTTGATCACCTGCACGCGCTGGCCCGCGGTAATGAGTTCCCAGTCCTCCTTGCGCGCGGAGGGGACAAAATCCTGCAACGCCTTGATCCGGTCATCGGCGGACTGGAGCACCTGCTGGATCAGGTAGCGGGTCAGCGGCCAGTTATCGCGCGCCACCGCCAGCATCGCCCCGATATTGTCCATACGAATCGAACGCGGCAGATCCAGCCACGATCCCTGTTTCAGGAACTTGGTGGAGAACCCGGCATACGGGCCGAACAGCAGGCCGCGCTGCCCGTCGATCACGCGCGTATCCAGATGCGGCACCGACATGGGCGGCGCGCCGACCGATGCCTTGCCGTAAACCTTGGCATGGTGGCGCGCCACGATCTCGGGGTTGGTGCAGCGCAGGAACTGCCCGCTGACGGGGAAGCCGCCAATGCCGCGCGCCTCCGGTATGCCGCTTTTCTGCAGCAGCGGCAGCGCGCCGCCACCCGCGCCGATAAACACGAATTTCGTCCGCACCTTACGCTCGGCCCCGCCATGCATGGAGCGCACCGACACGTCCCATTCATTATTCCCGGCGGGCTTGAGGTCTTCCACCTCGTGGCCAAGGTTGAGTTCAAAACCCGGCCTGCTTTTCAGGATACCGATGAGGCGGCGTGTCAGCGCGCCGAAATTCACGTCCGTTCCCGCCGGGTGCCACGTCGCGGCAAGCTGCTCGCCGGGCTTGCGGTCATGCATGACCAGCGGCATCCACTGGCGCAACTGCCCCTCATCGGTTGAAAACGACATGCCCGAGAACAGCGGATGTTCCTGCAGCGTCGTATGGCGGCGGCGCAGAAAATCCACATTCTCCGCCCCCCACACGAAGCTCATGTGCGGGATGGGATTGAGGAAATCACGCGGCGAGGAAATCTGCCCCGATTCCACCAGATAGGACCAGAACTGGCGTGAAACCTGAAAGGCCTCGTTGACGTTCACGGCCTTGGAAATATCCACGTTCCCGTCCGGGCGCAGGGGTGTGTAGTTGAGTTCACACAGGGCGGAGTGGCCGGTGCCCGCGTTGTTCCAGCCATTGGAACTTTCCAGCGCCACGTCATCCAGCCGCCCGAACAGGGCGATGGACAGGTTGGGTTCAAGCTGCCGCAGCAGCACGCCCAGTGTGGCGCTCATAACGCCGCCGCCAATCAGGACAACATCGTAAGTGGAAACGGCGGATGAAGGATTCGAGGTCATGACATTCTCCGGATCGGCATCGGAAACCCGCTGCGTGGCTGTTCATCGGCTTGACCGGGCAGCCCGCCCGGCGGCGCGGGCAAGCCCGGCCTGATTGCACGTTCATATCTGGCGCCAGCGGCATCCGCCGCGCTGGCCTGTCCCGGGCCTGCGCCGAGATGGACCGGATTCAATCCGGTATCCGCCCCTTCCTTGCCATCATGTGCGCCGGGGCGGGGCATCATCTCTGCGCGAGGAACATGGCCCCTGCCCGCCATGATGGCGCGCGCATCAGGCGTGACACCACCCCCACCGCCCGGAATACCCGGCCCTGTGGGCTGGCGCGGCGGCGGGCGGGAACTGGTAACTGATTCATGCATTGTATATATGCATTAACCGCATTGATCCATGCGCGCCACCGGGCTTGCGCCGTAACCCTGCCGGATCATGACCGCCGCCACCAGGCACGACAGCACCCGCACCGGCACCGGGTCGGCCCGGCTGGTCAGGATTACGGGCACACGCATGCCCATGACAATGCCCGCCGCCTGCGCCTGCCCGATAAAGGTCATCTGTTTCGCAAGGATGTTGCCCGCCTCCAGATCCGGGGCGACAAGAATATCCGCCAGCCCCGCCACGGGGGAGACGACACCCTTGCACCGCGCGGCCTCGGGGCTAATGGCGTTGTCGAACGCCAGCGGGCCGTCAACGATGCCGCCGGTGATCTGCCCGCGCTCGGCCATCTTGCACAAGATCGCCGCGTCCAGCGTGGACTGGAGTGCCGGGTTGACCATCTCCACCGCCGAGAGCAGCGCCACCCGGGGCTGCGGCATGCCCAGCATGTGCCCGAGGTCGATGCTGTTCTGGACAATATCGCGCCGGGCCTCGATTTCAGGGGCGATGTTCACCGCGCCATCAGTCACCAGCAGCACGCGCGGGGCCTGCGGCGCGTCAATCACATAGACATGGCTCATGCGCCGGGTGGTGCGCAGCCCGCCTTCATGGTGGCCAAGTTCATGCAGGAAGATGCGCGAATGGAGTGAGCCCTTCATCAGCGCCGCCACCTTGCCCGCATGGGCCATCTGCACGCCCATATGGGCCGCGTCCTCTGCCGTGGGCACATCCACGAACATACAGCCGCCAAGATCGATTCCGGCGGTCGCGGCCATCTGGCGCATATGGGCGGCGGGACCGATCAGGGTGGGCACGGCCATGCCCTGCGCCACGATCCGGGCCGCGGCCTGCAGGGCGGGTACGCTGCATGGATAGACCACCCCCAGCGCCATGGGGGGATGGCGGGCAAGGGTTCTGGCAAGATCGTCAAAAAAATGCAGGGACCGCATCATGTCTTTATCTTTTTTCCCGTTACGGCAGGCCGTCAGCCCCTGATGCCACAGGACCCCGCCCCTCCCCGCCATCATCTTTATGCGAGGGGCAGCCCCCGCATGGCGTCCGGGCGCGGGCTCATGCATGCTGGCGGCCGCCTGCCGCCCCGCCACGGGCGGCCCATTGCACACCACGCAAGGAGAATGTGATGTCTACTGCTCCCCTGATCGGTTTTGTCGGATTCGGCGCCATGGCCTCGCGCATGGGCGCCAATCTGGTCAGGGCGGGGTACCAGATCGCCGCCTATACGCCATCGGGCAAGGGGGGCGATGGCAGCACGCGTTTCGTCTCCCCGCCGCGCGCACTGGCGCAGGAAGCCGGTATCCTGATCGCCTGCGTGCCGGATGACGAGGCGCTGGATGCCTCCATGCACGGCCCGGATGGCGCGCTTGCGGGGCTGAAAGCGGGCAGCCTGCTGATCAATACCAGCACCGTCGCCCCCGAAACGACCGAGGCGCTGGCCGCCACATGCGCCGCGCGCAACATCCGCCTGATCGACGCCCCCGTGGCGGGCAGCACGCCCGAGGCGGAATCGGGCAACCTGATCGTGCTGGCCGGGGGATCGGCGGATGACATCCGCCAGGCACAGCCCGTATTCGACGCCATTGGCCGCCTGACCATCCATGCAGGCCCGATTGGCAGCGGCGCGAAACTGAAGCTGGTCATCAACGGCATCATGGGGGCCACGCTCGCCGTAGTGGCGGAAGGCGTGACCTATGGGCTGGCGGCCGGGCTTGACCGTGACATGCTGTTCAATGCGCTCGATGAAGTGCCGGTGATCTCGCCCCACCACAAGCGCAAGCTCAAGGCCGCGAAGGCGCGCGATTTCAGCCCGCAGTTCCCCGCGCGCCTGATGCAGAAGGACATGCGCCTGCTCATGACCGACGCTGCGCGCCAGACCGCGCCACTCCCCGCCATGGCGGCCGCCACGCAGGGCCTGTCGCTCACCCGCCGCCGCCACCCGGATGAGGATTATTCCGCCCTGTTCGCGGTCATGGAGGGCATGGTGGCCAATACGCCCTGATCCCTGAGCGACCTCCGGCCTACAGCCTGCGCCGCAGCAGCGCGGCCATTACGGCCAGCCGGTCGCCCAGCCCGCGTGGTGACAGGCCATCGTCCCGCGCGGCGCGGGGCCGCATGTCGCGCAGTCCCAGCACGGCGGGCAGGCCCGTGCTGAACGCCGTGCGCGGCAGGCGCGCACCCGCACGCACATCCGCCAGCCATGCGCGCCCCTGCTGGCGCAGGCCCTCACGCAGTGCCGCGACCTGCGCCGCATTCGCCTGCCCGGTGCGCAGGCCATCGCGCGTCAGCCCTGCCTCGGCCAGCATGTCCTCAGGCAGGGGGCAGCGCCCGGCCGCCAGCACGGCGGGCAGGTAGCGCACCAGCGCCCCCACCCCGTAAATCCCGCCCATAAGGCGGACGCGCTCCAGTTGCGCGGGATCGGTCACACCGGCGGCCTGCGCAATGGCCACCTGCACGCCGCCCGCGCCCCCCAGCATGCTGGCCTGCCATGCGGGCTGGTCGGGCAGGCCCTCCAGTTCACTTTCCCGTGCCGTAATGATGCCGTCCACCACCGTGGCCGACACCGCCCCGCGCGCCAGCAGACCAAGCAGCGCGATTGCCGTGTCATGGCGGTGCGGGTTGCCGCTTTCCAGCACGTCACGCCACCATTGCAGCCGGATCAGTCCCGCCATGGGGCCTGCCACCGACCACGATGCCGCCGTGGCCACGGCCCGCGTACATTCATGGTTGAACGCGATCAGCGTCATTGCCGCCTCCCGCGCGGGGGGCGACAGGAACAGCGCGCAGAAGAAGCGGTCAGGGTCCGCCTGGCGCGCGGCATGCGTGAGGGAATGACCTGCCCCGCCCGATCGGGATGCATCCATCGGGCCGGTCATGGCGTTTGGGCCGGAAGGTACCGGGCGGGCCTGCTCATCGGTCCGTCACTTGACGCACCTGCTCCGCATCCATAGCAATTTGGATATGGTGGCCACGCGCCGCCCCTTGCAGTTTTCAGGAGAATGTTCATGGCTTTCGAATTGCCGTCCCTTCCCTTCGCCTATAACGCGCTTGCCAACCGTGGCATGTGCCAGGAAACACTGGAACTTCACCACGACAAGCACCATCAGGCTTATGTGACGGCCCTGAACGGCTTTGTCGAATCCAAGCCGGAACTCCAGGGCAAGTCGCTTGAGGAAATCATCCTCATGGTCAAGGGCAAGCCCGACCTCGCCCCCGTGTTCAACAACGCGGGCCAGCATTGGAACCACATCCTGTTCTGGCACAACCTGTCGCCCAAGGGCGGTGCGATCCCCGACTCCCTGTCCAAGAAGCTGGTCGAGGATTTCGGCAGCATCGAAAAGTTCAAGGCCGACTTCAAGGCCGCTGCCGCCTCGCAGTTCGGCTCCGGCTGGGCATGGCTGGTGCTGGCGTCCGATGGCAAGCTGAAGGTGACCAAGACCGGCAACGGCTCCAACCCGCTGGCCGAAGGCCATGGCAAGGTGCTGCTGGGTCTGGATGTGTGGGAACACTCCTACTACCTGGATTTCCGCAACCGTCGCCCCGACTACATCGTCAACTACCTGGACAAGCTGGCCAACTACGAGTTCGCCGAGGCGCAGCTTCAGTCCGCCTGATCCGGCCCACAGGCCAGATACGGAAAAACCCGGCCTCGCGCCGGGTTTTTTTGTGCTCCATCACATGGCCCGTGGCGGCTAGCGGCCCTGCCGCGCCAGCCTGCCCAGCGCGCGCAGCGGCGTGCCGCGCATGAGTTCGGATTCGATCTGCTCCAGCGTCATGCCCCGCGTTTCGGGCACGAAGCGTATCGCCAGCAGCATGAACAGTCCGTTCAGCGTTGCGTATCCCCATATGACACGCCCCGCCCCCAACACCTCCAGCCCGGTCAGGAACGTGATGCTGACCAGCATGTTCGCGATCCAGTTGGCGCAGGTAGAACACGCCATGCCGAACTCACGCCCCCGCAAGGGCAGGATCTCGGCACAGAGCAGCCACGCCAGCGGTCCCGCCGAAAACGCGAACGCTGCCACGAACAGGAGCATGGATGCCCCCATGAGCAGCCGCATGCCGGGCACGGGGGCCATCCCCGTCCCACTGCCAAACGCGACCGCCAGCGCCGCCATGGCCACCGCCATCACCGCGAACCCGCCAATCAGCATTGGCCGCCGCCCGATCCGGTCCACGCAGTTCAGGGCGACGAAGGTGGAGAGGAGGTTGATGATCCCGATCCCGACCGGTCCCCACACCTGCACCTTCTGGCCATACCCCGCCAGCCCGATGATATGGGGCGCATAATACAGCACCGCATTGATGCCCGAGAACTGCTGCGCCGTCTGCAACCCCACGGCCAGCCACATGGCGCGGCGGCAGTTGGGGTCATTCACGAAACTGCCGATCCCGTCGCGCCGCGCGGCAAGCTGCGCCATGATGGCGTTACGTTCCGCCACCACCAGCCGGGGCAGGCCGCGCAGTTCGATCAGCACCCGCCGCGCATCACGCTCACGCCCCTGCGCAAGCAGCCAGCGCGGGCTGGGCGGCAGGAACAGCACCCCCATCATGAACACAAGGCCGGGAAAGCCGACAATGCCCAGCATCCACCGCCAGACCCCGAAATAGGAGAACAGCCCATCGGACACGAAGGCCGAGAGCAGCCCCAGCGAGATCATGATCTGGTAGCCTAGGATCATGGCGCCCCGGCGGCCTGAATCAGCGATTTCGGCAATATAGAGGGGGGTGACGAACGTGGTCGCCCCCGTGGCCAGCCCCAGCAGCATGCGGGCGAGCATGAGCATGTGGAACGAGGAGGCTTCGGCGCACAATAACGGGCCGATCACGAACAGCCCCGCCGTCAGGACCAGCGTGCGCTTGCGCCCCCATGCATGGGACAGCCACGCCGCGCACAGCACGCCGATCGCCGCCCCCAGCAGCATGACGGCCACCAGCGCCTCGCGCTGGAAGTCCGACAGGATGAATTCCTGCGTAATCAGGTCCAGCGCGCCGGACATCACCCCGGTATCAAGCCCGAACAGGATGCCGGACAGTGCCGCCAGCCCCCCAATCAGCCCGGCGCGCCCGCGTATGGCCGGACCATGCCGGATGGTCGGGCTGGTTTGCGTAATGCCGGGCTGCCTCTGCATTATGCCTTCTCCTGCTTTAAGTCAGGAACGGCACAACGCGGGGGAAGTTCAACCGTGGGTGGGTGAATGTGGCTAGGTGGTGGCCTTACGCCTTCTTCACGGGCTTTTCGGGGGCCGTGTCATTGGCGGGGGTGGCGCTGCTGGTGATGACGGAGCTGATGGTGTCACGCAGCACGAGCACGCGCACGCCCTGCGCGATATCGACTTCCATCTCGTTCGAATCCGCCTGCACCTTGTGCACCACACCGATGATGCCGCCCGCCGTCAGCACCCGGTCGCCCCGGCGCAGGCTGGAAATCTGGTTGCGCAACTGCTTCTGCTTGACCTGCTGCGGGCGGATCAGCAGGAAATAGAAAATACCGAACATGGCCACGTACGGCAGCACCGCCATAAACCCGTCAGCACTCAGGAAACCGCCACCCGCGGACTGGGCATGGGCGGGCGTGGTCAATAAATCGTTGAAAATCGAAGGCATTGCTATCTTTCCGGCACAAGAGGAAATGGAACGGGTTGCGGGTTTGCCATGCGGACCATAGTTTTCGCCTGTTTCCCGTCAAGGCGTTCGCCCGCTGCAAACTGGCCAACGCGCTCCGGATCACCCGGTGGCACCAGCCGCCGTTTCTGTCATGCTGAATCAGGATTGACGATGGACAGTACTTCCCTTCCCGTTCTCGAACGTATTGCGGCGGCCCTTGAGCGGCTGTCGCCGCCCGCGCCCTCCCTTGCCGGTCTCGACCGGGCGGACGCCTTCATCTGGCATCCTGCCCTTGGCCGCCTGACGCCCGTGCCCCATGTGGCGCATGTCGAGATGGGGCTGCTGCAGGGCATCGACCGCCAGCGCCGGATGATCGTGGACAACACGCAGCACTTCGCCCGGGGGCTTCCGGCCAACAACGCCATGCTGTGGGGTGCCCGCGGCATGGGCAAGTCATCGCTGGTCAAGGCGGCGCACGCGCAGGCCAACATGGTGGACGGCAGCCCGGCCGAACCGGGCAAGGGGCGGGTGGTGCTGGTTGAAATCCAGCGCGAGGACCTGTCCACCCTGCCCGAACTGTTGGCCCTGCTGCGTGAAAGCCCGCGCCGGTTCATCGTGTTCTGCGATGACCTGTCCTTCGAGCGGGAAGACGCGGATTACAAGGCGCTGAAATCCGTGCTGGATGGCGGCATCGCCGGGCGGCCGGAAAACGTGCTGTTCTACGCCACGTCCAACCGCCGCCACCTGATGCCGCGCGAGATGATCGAGAACGAAAGCTCGACCGCCATCAACACCTCCGAGGCGACGGAGGAAAAGGTCTCGCTGTCCGACCGCTTCGGCCTGTGGATCGGGTTCCATAACTGCGCGCAGGATACGTTCATGGACATGGTGCGTGGCTATGCGCGTGAACGGAACCTGCCCATTTCGGATGCGGATCTGGTCCACCGGGCTAATGCATGGTCGCTGGGGCGCGGGGGCCGTTCGGGGCGCGTCGCCTTCCAGTTCATCGAGGACCTGAGCGCGGAACTGGCCGCCGCGCCACAGGCATGACGTGGGGCTGGCGCGTGCTGCTGCCCGCCATGGCGGCTGGCACCGCGCGCCGGGTCCGTGCGTTACAAAACAAGTCTGGTGCGAACCATTTGCGCTGCCCGTAAAAAACATCCTTAATATCGCCATGGCGACAGGATACGGTTGCAACCGATGCCCCCTTGCAATCCGGCACCCGCCCCGTGGCACACCGGCTGCCATGCCCTGTTAACAGTCAAGAGAGCCAATGGACCAGTCGTTACCATCTGACAGCATGCAGTCCCCTCCCGCGTCTGGCGGACGGGACCTGCGCCGCATCCGTTCCAATCCCGACTTCTGGTACCCTGTCGCATGGTCGCGGGAACTGAAGCCCGGCAAGACGATCGGCACCCGCTATGCAGGGCAGCCCATCGCACTGGTCCGCCCGCGTGAGGGCGGCAGCGTTTTCGCGTTGGAAGACCGCTGCGCACACCGGCAGGTGCCGCTCAGCCAGGGGGTGGTAAAGGGCGACTCCGTGCAGTGCTGCTACCATGGCTGGGCCTACGGGCGGTCCGGCCGGTGTATCGACGTGCCCTATCTGGGCAAGGGCAAGCTGCCCAACGGGGTGCGCACCTACCCCGTGCGGGAGATGGACGGGCTGATATTCGTCTTCCCCGGTGATGCGGCAAAGGCGGAGACCACACCGCTGCCCCGTCTGGCCGAGGTTGCGAATCCGGCCTACAAGACCCGCCG
Organism: Komagataeibacter melaceti; assembly: GCF_003403295.1. GTDB lineage: Bacteria > Pseudomonadota > Alphaproteobacteria > Acetobacterales > Acetobacteraceae > Komagataeibacter > Komagataeibacter melaceti. The sequence goes on from NZ_QUWV01000020.1 coordinate 42,858, forward strand.
TTTCGGCCAGCTCGTGCACTGTCACTACAGCTTCATGCATGAGAACCTGATGGATATGAACCACCAGTTCATGCACATGAAGCAGATGGGGCAGATGAAGCCGCGCTTCCTTGGGCAGGAACGCGGGCCGGGACTGGTGGAGGCGCGCTACAGCTTCGCGCGCACCGGCGGCAAGCAGCCGCTGGGCGAGGCGCTGATCTTTGGCCAGAAGCGCGATAACAGCGAGAAATTCGCCTTTCGCGATGTCATGACCATCCGCACGGTCTATCCCTACCAGACCCTGCACATCCAGACGGGCGACAGCCCGCCGGTCATGGACCTGTGGATCGCCTACGTCCCGCAGGATGAGGCGGAACTGACCAACCGCGTGTTCGGGCTGCTCTCGATCCGGCGGCCGGGCATTCCGGGCCTGCTGGACCTGGCATGGCCGTTCCTGACCGCGTTTACCGAGCGGATTTTCCGTGAGGACCGCGAGATCGTGGAACTGGAACAGGCCGCCTGGCGCGAACAGGGCGGCGACCGGAACCAGGAAATCTTCCCCGTCATCTGCAACCTGCGTGAACTGCTGGCGGAATGCGGGCTGCCCGCGGATCAGGACACAAAAGCCCCGGTGGCCACGGGCGCCCCTGCCGCATGAGCGAATGGACAGGACACCAACCCGGTCTCATGCTCGAAGCCGGGGATTACCGCCTGCGTGAAGTCCGCACATCCGATGCGGGCACCATGCACAGGCTGATCAATGACTGGAGCGTGGTGCGGATGCTCAGCCGCGTCCCGTTCCCCTACTCCCTCTCCATGACCGAGGAATGGATCGCCGCCACGATCGAGCAGTCCCGGCGGGGGGAGGCCTATCATTTCGCCATCACCTGCCCGGACTCCGACCAGCCTGATGCCCTGATCGGGTGCATCGGGCTGCGCATCAACCCGGCGGACCGTTCCGGCACGCTGGGCTACTGGGTGGGCCGCACGCACTGGAACCGCAAGGTGGCCAGCACGACGGCGGGGCGGCTGGCGCGGTGGGCGCTGGCCAACCTGCCGGTGGACCGGCTGACCGCCTCCGCCGCGCATGACAATCACGCCTCCATCGCGGTGCTGCGCCGCATCGGCTTTCGGGAAAATGGCACGGGCACGCAGGAATTCGTCTCCCGTGGGGGGGAATACCCCGTCCGCCTGTTTGAAGCCCGCCATGCCGACCTGTCCGGCGCGGATGGACACGACGCCACCACGCAGGAAGAAGAAGCTGGCAGCGGGCGCAGGATCGTGCTGGTTGCCGCCGTGGCGCTGGTGGATGCGGATGCCCGCGTGCTGCTGGCCCGCAGGCCCGAAGGCAAGTCCATGGCCGGGTTATGGGAATTTCCGGGCGGCAAGGTCGAGCCGGGCGAAACACCCGAGGCGGCGCTGATACGTGAACTGGACGAGGAACTGGGGCTGGACGTGGCCCGCTCCTGCCTCGCACCATTCACGTTCATTTCCCATGATTACGGGCATTTCCACCTGCTCATGCCCGTCTATGTCTGCCACCGGTGGAAGAACACGCCCACCGCACGGGAGGGGCAGACACTGCAATGGGTGCCCGCCGCCAGGCTGCGCGACTACCCCATGCCTGACGCCGACCGCCCGCTGATCCCGCTGCTGCAGGATCTGCTATAGCCCGCGCGGCATGTTGCCCAGCACGGCCAGTTCCTCCGCCGGGAACGCCGTGGGGGCCTGCCCCGGCACATCCACACGCATGCTGAACAGGCCACCGGCCTGCGGCATCCGGGCCAGTTCCTCAGGCGACATACCCTTGCGCGCGGTGGTAATATAGAGCGTGCGTAGGTCCGCGCCGCCAAAAGCCACCTTGGTCACGTTCCGCGCCGGTACCGCCACAGGCGGCAGGCGCGTGCCATCGGGCAGGAAACGCTCGATCCGCCCCCCGTTCCATACCCCCACCCACAGGGTGCCGGCACTGTCCACCACCACACCATCGGGATAGCCATCCGCGATACGGGCAAAGACCCGGCGGTTGGACAGCGCGCCATCGGGGGCAAGGTCAAAGACATAGATCACCCCGGCGGGGGAATGGTTATGGTAGAGCAGCCTGCCATCGGGCGAGATGCCGGGACCGTTGGTGACGATATATCCCTCATCATGGCGCAGCACCTCCAGCCCGCCGGGCGTGCGGGTGACGGAATACAGCGCGCCCGTGGGCGTGGTCTCACCATCATCCATGGTGCCGAACCACAGCCGCCCCATCGCATCGACACAGCCATCATTGATCCTGTTGTCCGGCTGGCCCGGCTCGACCGCGACCTCGCGCCGGAAATCGCCCGATGCGGGGTCGAAGCGGTACAGCCCGTCCTTGAGCCCGCACAGCAGCGTGCCGTCACTGACCGGCACCACAAAACCGGGGCGCAGCGGCGTGGGCCATGAGGCATGCCCCCCCGTTGCGGGGTCAAGGCAGTGAATGGCGCGGCCTACGATATCCACAAAATACAGCGCCTGCCGGGCCGTGGACCACACCGGTCCCTCGCCCAGTTGTGCCTGGATGTCCCATACGCAGTGCGGCTGTGGCATTGCTGCCTTCTCCATGTCCTCTCCTTCCGGTTGGCTGGCTGTCGTTATAGGATGGGGAGAAAATGCTCCCGCCCGCAACCTGTTGGAATGTGCTTCATGAACCCCACCGCCTGCCTGCTGGTCATTGGCAACGAGATCCTGTCCGGCCGGACACAGGATGTTAACGTGCAGTATATCGCACGCCGCCTGTCGGAAACCGGCATCACGCTGGCCGAGGTCCGGATCATACCGGACATCCGCGAGGTCATTGTCCGTAATGTAACGGAAGCCCGCGCCGCCTATGACAATGTGTTCACCACTGGCGGCATCGGCCCGACGCATGATGATATCACCTCCGCCTGTGTGGCGGAATCCTTCGGCGTGCCATGGGTGCACCACCCCGAGACCTTCCGCACGCTCGAGGCCTATTTCGCACCCGGTGAATTCAACGCCGCCCGCCAGCGCATGGCCACGATGCCGCAGGGCGCGGTCCCGATCCGCAATGCCGTGTCGGTGGCGCCCGGTTTCACCATGGGCAACGTGCATGTCATGGCCGGGGTGCCGCGCATCATGCGCGCGATGTTTGACGAGGTGCTGCCCACCCTGCCCCACGGCACGCCCGTCACATCACAGGCATGGCATGCGAACGGGCTGTACGAGGGCACGCTTGCCGCCCCGCTTGAAGCGATACAGCACCGCTACCCCGGCATTGATATCGGCTCCTACCCCTACCGGCTGGATGAAGCCCAGCGGGGCGTGTGCCTGCTGTGCAAGGGCACGGACGCACAGGCCGTAAGTGCCGCGGCACAGGCCGTGCGTGACATGATCGTGGAACTGGGCTTCGAGCCCCATGCGGGTGAACCCGCAAAACCTTGAGCCGAAGCAGCCGTGCCGCATGCAGGCGGCACGGTTACAGGGCCGGGTTCAGGACTTCGCGTTGACGGGTTCACGCCCCATGGCGAGGAATTTCTCACGCCGCTGCGCCTTGAGCAGCGCCGGGTCACGCCCCAGCAGCGCGGGCATTTCGGCCGCAATGGCATCGCCCACGGCGCGAATCGCGGCCATCGGGTCACGCTGCGCGCCACCCAGCGGTTCGGGGATGATACGGTCGATCAGGCCAAGCTGGAGCAGGTCCTGCGCGGTCAGCTTGAGCGCATCCGCTGCGGTGGAAGCCTGCTTGGGGTCACGCCACAGGATGGAGGCGCAGGCCTCGGGCGAGATGACGGAATAGATCGCGTGTTCCAGCATCATCACGCGGTCGCCCGCACCCAACGCCACGGCCCCGCCGGAGCCACCTTCGCCAATGACAGTGGCGATGAGCGGCACCGGCACGCTCAGGCAGGTCTCGATCGAACGCGCGATGGCTTCCGCCTGCCCACGCGCCTCGGCATCGATGCCGGGCCATGCGCCGGAGGTGTCGATGAAGGTCAGGATCGGCAGGCCGAATCGCCCCGCCAGCTTCATCAGGCGCTGGGCCTTGCGGTAGCCCTCGGGCCGGGCCATGCCGAAATTATGCTTGAGCCGTGTCTCGATCTCGGCCCCGCGCTCGGTCCCGATCACCACCACAGGCTGGTCCCTGAACCGGCCGACACCGCCGATGATGGCCTTGTCCTCACCAAACAGGCGATCGCCCGCCAGCGGGGAGAAGTCGGTTATCAGCGTGCTGATGTAATCGACCGTATGCGGGCGCTGGGCATGACGCGCCACCTGTACCTTCTGCCCCGGTGTCAGCTTGGCATAGGCGGCACGCAACTGCCGGTCGGCCTTCTCGCTCAACCGGGTGATCTCATCGGCAATGTTGATCCCGTCGGGACCGGACATCGTGCGGAGCTCGTCGATCTTGTTCTCAAGCTCGGCGACCGATTTTTCGAAATCTAGAAACTGGCGCATGCGCTGCCGATAGCACAGCCTGCACGCCAGCCAAACATTTTCACGCAGGGAATTTTCCCCGCCATGCATTTTTGTCTATTCCGCCCCATCCGCTGCTTGCGCCAGCGGGTGGTGCCGGGTCACCGCATCACGCAGGCGGTCGAGCATGACATGGGTATAGATCTGCGTGGTCGCGATGTCGGCATGGCCCAGCAGCACCTGCAATGCCCGCAGGTCCGCCCCGTGCGCCAGCAGGTGCGTGGCGAAGGAATGGCGCAGCACATGGGGCGAAAGCCGCGCCGGGTCAAACCCGGCCCGCAGCGCCACATCATGCATGATCCGGTCGAATCCCTGCCGTGTCATGGGCTGCGCGCCGCCCCGGCCGGGAAACAGGTAGGGGCTTTCGCGCCCGGCATCCATGTCCATGAGCGCCCGGGCGGCGGCGCGCGCGCGGGCCGACATGGGCACCATGCGCTCACGCCCGCCCTTGCCGCGCACCAGCATCATGCCGGGGGCAGCATCCAGCGCCCGGCGGGGGAGTGACAGGAGTTCTGATATACGCAGGCCCGATGCGTACAGCATTTCCAGCGCCGCACGCGCCATGAGCAGCCGCCGCCTGCGCGCGGGCGTTGCATCCGCCTCCGGCTCACACGCATCCAGCAGCGCCGTCACCTCCCCTTCGGACAGGAAGCGCGGCAGGGGGGCGTCCAGCCGGGGCGCGTCCAGCAGGGCGGCGGGATTGTCCGGCCGCATCCCCTCACGCGCCAGGAACAGGAAATACTGCTTCAGGCACGACAGCCTGCGCGCCTGCGTGCGCGGGGCCAGCCCCTGCCGGGCCAGACCGGACAGGTACTCACGCAGGTCCCCTTCCCCCACCTCCAGCGCTGTAAGGCCGCGCGCGTGCAACGCCTGCCCCATATCCGCCAGGTCGCGGGCATAGGCACGGATCGTGTTCAGCGCCGCGCCACGCTCGGCAGCCAGCATTTCAAGGAAGGCGTCGGTCCCGTCACTGCCCACCAGCAGCCGCCACTTACTGCGCCGGGGCCAGCGGGGCTACGGGCAGGGCCGCAGGCACGCCCAGCGGAGATGCCACGGGTGCCGGGGCGGCCGCAGGGGCCATGGGAATATCCTTGTGCACATCATGCTGCACCAGCGCGGGCGGAAACATGCCCAGCGACACGAAAACCCCGACCCCACCGAGGGCAAGGACGCCAATCACGGCAATAACAATACGGATCATCCAACCGCTTCCCATATCCTGCGCATGCCGGCGGCCCGTCCTTTCATGCCGTGGGAGCATGCCCCCCTGTCGGCGCGGGCGTGACCACACCCACGGACTCTACCGGTTCCGTACTGCTGTATGTTAGGTTGCCCGCCATGTCACGCCCGATTCCCCCCCACCGGCCCAGCCCGGAGAACCCTTCGCTCACCATTCCGCTTGACCTGAATGCCGTTGGTCCCGCCGCCCCCCGGCAGGCGGGCAGCGGGCGCACCATCGTGCTCGTGGGCCTGATGGGGGCGGGCAAGACGACCATCGGCCGCATCCTGGCCACGCGGCTGGGTATTCCGTTTGTCGATTCGGATGAGGAAATCGAGCGCGCCGCCGGATGCACCATCGCCGACCTGTTCGAGAAATATGGCGAACCCGAATTCCGCCGCGGCGAGCGGCTGGTCATCCGCCGCCTGCTGGCCGGGCCGCCGGTCGTGCTGGCCACGGGCGGCGGCGCTTTCATGGACGCGCGCACCCGCGCCAGCGTGCGTGAGCATGCCACCTCCATCTGGCTGCGCTGCCCGCTGCCGGTGCTGGTGCAGCGCGTGGCGGAACGGACCCATCGCCCGCTGCTTAACGTGGCCGCCCCGCATGCGGTGCTGGCCGACCTCATGCGCGTGCGCCATCCGGTCTATGCGGAAGCGGATATCATCGTGGATTGTGGAGAAGATAGCGTGGAACACAGCGCCGACCATGTCATAGGGGCCCTGAAACAGGGCCAGCAGCCCCTGCGTGTGCCGGTGCGGCTGGAACGTGGCAGTTACGATGTCATCATCGGCTCCGACGTGATCCGGCGGGCCGGGGCCCTGCTTGCCCCCGTGCTGCCGCAGAAGCGCGTGATGATCCTGACCGATGAGACCGTAGCCCCCCTGCACCTGCCCCGCCTGCTGGAAGGGCTGGAGGAAACCGGCACCCGCGCGGAAGTCATCACCATCCCCCCCGGTGAAGGCTCCAAGACCATCAGCATGTATGAACGCGTGACCAACGCGCTGCTGGAAGCCCATGTCGAACGCGACACTACGGTCGTGGCGCTGGGCGGGGGCGTGGTGGGGGATCTGGCCGGGTTCTGCGCTGCGACCACGCTGCGCGGCCTGCCGTTCGTGCAGATTCCGACAACCCTGCTCTCACAGGTGGATTCGTCCGTGGGGGGCAAGACCGGCATCAACACCCCGTTTGGCAAGAACCTGCTGGGCGCGTTCCATCAGCCCATCGCGGTGCTGGCCGATACCTCCACCCTGGCTACCCTGCCGGTGCGCGAACTGCGCGCGGGGTATGCCGAGATCGTCAAGTCCGGGCTGCTGGGGGATGCGGGGCTGTTCGACTGGTGCGAACGCAACGGGGCCGAGGTGCTGGCGGGCAATCCGGCCATACAGGCCGAGGCCATCCGCATGGCCTGCGCGTTCAAGGCGCGCGTGGTGATTGCCGATGAGCGTGAGGAGCGCAAGACCGATGGCCGGGCGCTGCTCAATCTCGGCCATACCTTCGGCCATGCGCTGGAGGCAGAAATGGGCTATGACGGCAGCCTGCTGCATGGGGAGGCCGTGTCCATCGGCCTGCGGCTGGCGTTCATGCTTTCGGTCCGGCTGGGGTACTGCGCGATCGAGGATCTGGAACGCGTGACCCGCCATCTCGAACAGCTGTCCATGCCCGCGCGCGTGGGGGATACGGGGCGGACCTTCTCCGCCACGCAGCTTGTGCGCAACATGCAGCGCGACAAGAAAATGCGTGACGGCCGCCTGTCCTTCGTGCTGGTGCATGGCATCGGCCGGGCCTTTACCTGCCGTGACGTGCCCGATGACGCCGTGCTTGAGGTCCTGCGCGCGGATGGCTGCACGCCCTGAGCAGAAGACCCCTCCTCACGACTATGTGACGTTTTTACAACATCCGGCCCTTCGCCATGTCACGCGGGGGGCCATTTACCATATTTCAATCCCTGCCCCGCACAACGGTCCGGCCATGGAACGATGCGGGCTGGCGCTGCGCCACTTCCCCCATACTTCCCGCTGGCACTCCGGATAACGGCCCACGGGCCGATTGTGTCAACACGTATCAGGCCGATGTGGAACATGCCCCCATTTCCGCAAGCATGAAGGCGTCTGATCGAACAGCAAGGATGGGAATATGCGTCTTCGCGCGGCATTGCTGGCGGCATCCCAGATCATGGTGCCTGTTACCGGCGCCATGGCAACGACCATAACAGGCCCTTATGTCGATATTGGCGGTGGGTACGACCTGACCCAGACCCAGCATGTCCATGATTATGACAGGCAGCGGCTCAATGACATCAACAACACCTATCTCAAGGGCGCGCCCTCTTCCGTAACCAGCGCCTTTGACAAGGGAATCGACCCCGGCCTGCATGAACGCCAGCAGGTGCGCCATGGCGATGGATGGACCGGATTCGGCGCCTTCGGCTGGGGCTTCGGCAACGGCCTGCGCGCCGAGGTGGAAGGGGTCTATAACTGGTCCGACCTCAGCAGCATTTCCGCCACCACGGGCGACCCGAAGGGCCACCGCATGCATGGCCGCACCGATGGTAGCGACCGCTCCTATGGCGGGTTTGTCAATGTACTGTACGACATCGACCTCAAGCGCCTGTTCGATATCGACGTGCCGGTGACCCCGTTCGTCGGTGTCGGCGCCGGTTACCTGTGGCAGAACGTAAGCGGCATCACCACGCTGCAGCATACCATAAGCCAGCATGGCACGAATGGCAGCTTCGCCTATCAGGGCATCGTGGGTGCGGCCTATGACATCCCGGGGGTGGCGGGGCTGCAGATGACCACCGAATACCGCATGATCGGGCAGGTCGAATCGTTTGATATGGGCACGATCAACCAGTCCTATTCCGGCCCGCTGGGGCGCGACACCACCCACCTGCGCTACGACCAGCGCTTCAACCACCAGTTCATCGTGGGCGTGCGCTATGCGTTCAACACCGCGCCCCCGCCGCCACCACCTGCCCCCGCCATCGTGCCGGCGGCCCCCGTCGCCTCACGCACCTATCTGGTGTTCTTTGACTGGGACGGCGCTGCCCTGACCGGCCGTGCACGCGAAATCGTGACCGAGGCCGCGCAGGCATCCACCCACGTCCAGACCACCCGCATCGAGGTGAATGGCTATACGGACAGTTCCGCCGCCCATCCCGGCCCGCGTGGCGAGAAGTACAACCTTGACCTGTCCCTGCGCCGCGCGGACAGCGTGAAGGCCGAGCTGATCCGTGACGGCGTGGCCGCCAGCGCCATCGACATCCATGGCTATGGCGAGGCCCACCCGCTGGTGCCGACCGGCCCCGGCACGCGTGAACCCCAGAACCGGCGGGTCGAGATCATCCTGCACTGACCGCACACAACAGCCCGTAAAATGAATGAAATGAAGGGGGAGCGTCCCGGCGCTCCCCTTTTCACATCGAATCGTTCCGGTCTTTTACCGGCATACACAGATGTTCCTTTGATGCCAGTGACCTATGCAAAATCGGGATACCTATCGGGGATATTTCATAAAACCCTTATAAATGCAGGGATTTTGACGTTTGTGACTAAAGATGCCTGAAAGATATGTGCTTTTTTTGTCACAACGTCCGCACTAGCGGCATTTAGCCCATTCTCAAGCGGGTTCAGACACGCTAAGTCCGCATCATAGCTTGCGGGTAATCTCAGGCTGCCCTGTATCGGGGCAAATCCATTGCCCGGATCACAGACAGGGCCTGCCCTGCAATAATAGTTTAAGGACTCAACCATGCGTCTTCGCGCAGCGTTACTGGCAACCAGCCTGCTGGCAGCGACACCGTTCGCAGCCAAGGCCACGACCATTACCGGCCCCTATGTCGATATTGGCGGCGGTTACAACCTGACCCAGACCCAGCACGGGCACTTTGCTGATGAAAACTCCGGCCCCGGCCGTGAGAAGGTCGGCCATCGTCATGGCTGGACCGGCTTCGGCTCCGTTGGCTGGGGCTTCGGCAACGGCCTGCGCGCCGAGGTTGAAGGTGACTACAACTGGTCCGAAATCTACAGCAAGTCCCGTGGGGACAAGGGCAGCGACCGCTCCTATGGCGGCTTTGTCAACGTGCTGTATGACATCGACCTCAAGCGTCTGTTCAACATCGACGTGCCCGTGACCCCGTTCGTCGGTGTCGGTGCCGGCTACCTGTGGCAGAACACGCATGATGCGACCATCGGCGCGAACAACGCCCAGGGCGCGCGCAGCATGAGCGGCACCAAGGGTGGCTTCGCCTATCAGGGCATCGTGGGTGCGGCCTACGACATCCCGGGCGTGCCGGGCCTGCAGATGACCACCGAATACCGCATGATCGGTCAGCCGCAGTCCTTCACCATGGGCAACTTCACGGCTGAAAATGGTCACGCCAGCTTTGACCATCGCTTCAACCACCAGTTCATCGTAGGCGTCCGCTACGCGTTCAACAACGCGCCGCCGCCGCCGCCGCCGGCCCCCGCCGTAGTGCCGCCCGCGCCGACGGCCGCCCGCACCTACCTGGTGTTCTTCGACTGGGATGGCGCTGCCCTGACCGGCCGTGCGCGTGAGATCGTGGCCGAAGCCGCACAGGCTTCCACCCACATCCAGACCACCCGCATCGAAGTTAACGGTTACACCGATAACTCCGCCGCCCACCCCGGCCCGCGTGGTGAGAAGTACAACCTTGGCCTGTCCCTGCGTCGTGCGGACAGCGTGAAGGCTGAACTGATCCGTGACGGCGTGCCCGCCAACGCGATCGACATCCACGGCTATGGTGAAGCCCACCCGCTGGTGCCGACTGGCCCCGACACGCGTGAGCCCCAGAACCGTCGCGTCGAGATCATCCTGCACTGATCTGACCGATTCATTACTGAAAAAGGGGGAGCACGGTGTGCTCCCCCTTTTTTTATTGCCTGTTGCTTACGCATCCTTCCGGGCAGGAAAGATTGTGTCCTTCTTGCCACAAAATACTCTAAATCTTTTATTACAATATTGTTTCCACAACGATATTCCCATTTAGTAACTTGTTATTAAATATAAAAAGCATCTACTCCGCCACCGCGAACGATAGTGTCACCTTTTTGCCGTTCCCGAATGAAAAACAGGACGGAACCAGAAGAAGCATGCTGTGTTTGGGATGGTAGATGGATTAATCTTCGCATCATTAAAACGATGTGGTTTACAAAAAAGTAATAACATGAGGAAGGATGATCATATGCGTCTCCGCTCTGCCCTGCTGGCAACCAGTCTGCTGGCAGCGACACCGTTCGCAGCCAAGGCCACGACCATTACCGGCCCCTATGTCGATATTGGCGGCGGTTACAACCTGACCCAGACCCAGCACGGGCACTTTGCTGATGAAAACTCCGGCCCCGGCCGTGAGAAGGTCGGCCATCGTCATGGCTGGACCGGCTTTGGTTCCGTTGGCTGGGGCTTTGGCAACGGCCTGCGCGCCGAGGTTGAAGGTGACTACAACTGGTCCGAAATCTACAGCAAATCCCGTGGGGACAAGGGCAGCGACCGCTCCTATGGCGGCTTTGTCAACGTGCTGTATGACATCGACCTCAAGCGCCTGTTCAACATCGACGTGCCCGTGACCCCGTTCGTCGGTGTCGGTGCCGGCTACCTGTGGCAGAACACGCATGACGCGACCATCGGCGCGAACAACCCGCAGGGCGCGCGCAGCATGAGCGGCACCAAGGGTGGCTTCGCCTATCAGGGCATCGTGGGTGCGGCCTACGACATCCCGGGCGTGCCGGGCCTGCAGATGACCACCGAATACCGCATGATCGGTCAGCCGCAGTCCTTCACCATGGGCAACTTCACGGCTGAAAATGGTCACGCCAGCTTTGACCACCGCTTCAACCACCAGTTCATCGTAGGCGTCCGCTACGCGTTCAACAACGCGCCGCCGCCGCCGCCGCCGGCCCCCGCCGTGGTGCCGCCCGCGCCGACGGCCGCCCGCACCTACCTGGTGTTCTTCGACTGGGATGGCGCTTCCCTGACCGGCCGTGCGCGTGAGATCGTGGCCGAAGCCGCACAGGCTTCCACCCACATCCAGACCACCCGCATCGAGGTTAACGGTTACACCGATAACTCCGCCGCCCACCCCGGCCCGCGTGGTGAGAAGTACAACCTTGGCCTGTCCCTGCGTCGCGCGGACAGCGTGAAGGCTGAACTGATCCGTGACGGCGTGCCCGCCAACTCCATCGACATCCACGGTTATGGCGAAGCCCACCCGCTGGTGCCGACCGGCCCCGACACGCGTGAGCCCCAGAACCGTCGTGTGGAAATCATCCTGCACTGACGCAGCATGATGCAGGGTGGCAGGCAACTGCCCCCTGCTTCCTTTTTATTTTCAGTTCCCCTACCCTGTTGAGGTGCCTGTCAGGCACAAAGGAAAGCTGTCGCCCTTTTTTTCAGTCCCCGCCCGCACAGCAGGCGAAAGGAAATATCTTGTCCACTCCGCCCCGTGAGAAAGTCATACAATTTCTGAAATTCGGCGTTGTTGGCTTGCTGGGGCTGTGCTGGGACACGACCACCGTGTACTCCCTGCGGCCATTCGTGGGGCTGACGATCGCGACGCTTGCGGCCTATTTCATCGCCGCGTCCATCAACTGGCTGATCAACCGGCTGTGGACATTCCGTGGCGCAGGCAACCAGCACCATTTCATCATCCAGTGGCTGCGTTTCCTGGCCGGTAATTCACTGGGCTTTTTCCTGAACCGGGGCTGCGTGTTCACGCTGTTCCATGTCTCGCCGGTCTTCAAGGCCTATCCCGTGCTGGCGCTCGCGGCGGGGGCCGTGACGGGCATGATGGCGAACTTCCATATCAGCCGGAAGCTTGTTTTCAACGCCACCCATGCCGCCCCACGCCAGAGCGCGACAATCCTGCCGTTTCAGCCCGAACGCGCGGTCGCCCAGAATGCGGTCTCCAGCCGGACGGATGTTGCGAATTCCCGCACCAAGGCTGGATAACGCGCCTGCGCGCCACAGGCCGCGCCAACCTTTTCCAGCCTGTGGATGCCCTCTTCCACCAGTTCCGTATATTCCGCGCCGCCATACAGCGCGATCCATGACCAGTAGGGATTCCCTTCGCGCTTCGTGGCCGGGTCCGCGTGCAGCCGCGCGCCAAGTTCCGCATAGCCGATCAGGCACGGGGCCATTGTCACCAGCAGGTCAAGCAGGTCGCCCGTCTGGGCGCGGTCGAGTATAAAGCGGCTATAGGCAAGTAATTCGAGCGATTCCTCCGCCTGTTCCAGTGCTGTTTCATCTATTCCCCAGCCCGCGCAATACGCCACATGCATAGACAGTTCGGTATTGAGTATGCCCGACAGCAGATGGGCGGCATGGCGCATACCCGTTACCGTATCGGCCTTGTGCACTGCCAGCGCGCATGCCCGGGTATACTGGATCAGGTACAGGTAGTCCTGGATAAGGAAGTTCCTGAACGCTTCCGGCGCCAGCGTGCCATCACCCACGCTCCTGACAAAGGGGTGGCGCACGAACTCCATCCACTGCGCCATGCAGTCATTGCGCAACCGCCCCGCCAGCCCCTGTGTCAGGAGGGGCCAGTCCCGTTCCGCCTGCCATTCGTGCATCCTGTATCCCTTTTTGCTCACGCAGCCGGACCGTCGCGCACCGGCCATATGGCAGAACACGCATGTTCGTACTTCCGGTCTGGTGCTAGCTGCGCTAGGTGAATGAATCCGGTTTTATATCTATATCTTCAATACAGGATCGTCTGTCTCCCGCCATGCCCACAACAAACGACATTCGTGCCACCTTCCTCGACTATTTTGCCGGGAATGGGCATCAGATCGTGCCGTCCTCGTCCCTGGTGCCGCACAACGATCCGACACTGCTGTTTACCAATGCTGGTATGGTGCAGTTCAAGAACGTGTTCACCGGGCAGGAAACACGCCCCTACTCCCGCGCCACCACGGCCCAGAAGGTGGTCCGCGCGGGCGGCAAGCACAACGACCTGGACAATGTGGGCTACACCGCCCGGCATCACACCTTTTTCGAGATGATGGGCAACTTCTCGTTCGGGGACTATTTCAAGGCGGAAGCGATCGAGCTGGCCTGGAACCTGGTCACCGGCACCTTCGGCCTGCCCAAGGACCGGCTGCTGACCACCGTCTATGCCGATGACGAGGAAGCGGCTTCCCTGTGGCGCAAGATCGCCGGGCTGTCCGATGACCGGATCATCCGCATCCCCACATCGGACAATTTCTGGCGCATGGGTGACACCGGCCCCTGCGGCCCGTGTTCCGAGATATTCTACGACCACGGCCCCGAAGTGGCAGGCGGCCCGCCCGGCTCCCCCGATGAGGATGGCGACAGGTTCACCGAGATCTGGAACCTCGTGTTCATGCAGTATTTCGAAAACCCGCCCGGCACGCGCTCGCCCCTGCCGCGCCCGTCCATTGACACCGGGCTGGGGCTGGAGCGTTTCGCCGCCATCCTGCAGGGCAAGCGGGACAATTATGACATTGATACCTTCCGCGCCCTGATCCTCGCCTCGGCCGAGGTCACGGGACAGGACCCCGATGGCCCGTTCAACGCCAGCCACCGGGTGGTGGCCGACCACCTGCGTTCCACCTCGTTCCTGATTGCCGATGGCGTGCTGCCCTCCAAGGACGGGCGGGGCTACGTGCTGCGCCGCATCATGCGCCGCGCCATGCGCCACCTGCACATGATGGGCACGACGGAACCGACCTTCTACCGCCTCGTCCCCGCGCTGATCCGCCAGATGGGCGAAGCCTATCCCGAACTGGTGCATGCCCGTGCGCTGATCGAGGAGACGATGAAGGGCGAGGAAGAACGCTTCAAGGCGATGCTCGACCGCGGCCTGTCGCTGCTGGCGGACGAGACGGAGCGGCTGGGCGATGGCGCGCCCCTGCCGGGCGATGTCGCGTTCAAGCTGTACGACACCTTCGGCTTCCCGCTTGACCTGACGCAGGACGCCCTGCGTGGCAGCAGCCATGACGTGGACGTGGCCGGCTTCAACGAGGCCATGGACGTGCAACGCAAGCGCGCGCGCGCCGCATGGAGCGGATCGGGCGACAGCGCGACCGAAACCGTATGGTTCGAAGCCCGCGACACCTTCGGCGCGACCGAGTTCCTGGGCTACACCACCGAAACCTCGGATGCCGAGGTCCAGACGGTCATCGTCGATAACGCGCAGGTTGAAGCAGCCGGTCCCGGCACCAAGGTGGCGCTGCTGCTGAACCAGACCCCCTTCTATGGCGAAAGCGGCGGCCAGGTGGGTGACACCGGCACCATCACCGCGCCCGGCCTGCACATTGCCGTAACCGATACGCAGAAGAAGCTGGGCGACCTGATCGTGCATTACGGCACGGTCATCGAAGGCACGATCCGCCCCGGCATGGCGGTCACCGCACAGGTTGACCATGACCGCCGCAGCGCCATCCGCGCGCATCATTCCGCCACCCACCTGCTGCATGAGGCCCTGCGCCGCCGCCTGGGCGCGCATGTGACCCAGAAGGGCAGCCTGAACGCGCCCGACCGCCTGCGCTTTGACGTAAGCCAGCCGCGCCCCATCACGCCCGAGGAACTGGCCAGCATCGAGGCCGAGGTCAACGCCCGCATCCGTGAAAACACGGAAGTGACCACGCGCCACATGACCCCGGAAGAAGCCATCGAGAACGGGGCCATGGCCCTGTTTGGCGAGAAGTACGGCGATGAGGTGCGCGTGGTCTCCATGGGCGCACCGGAAGAAGGCCGCGCGGGCTGGTCGATCGAACTGTGCGGTGGCACCCATGTGCGCCGCACGGGTGATATCGGCCTGTTCCGCATCACATCGGAAAGCGGTGTCTCGTCTGGCGTGCGCCGTATCGAGGCGGTGACGGGCCGCGCGGCTGAAAACACGACCATCGCCACGGAGGAGCGTCTGCTCCAGATGGCCGCGATGCTGCGCGTTCCCCCCGCCGAGGCCCCGGAGCGCCTTGCCGTGCTGCTGGATGAGCGCAAGGTCATGGAACGCCAGATCTCGGACCTGCAGCGCAAGCTGGCCTCGGGCACGCAGGCGGCCACGACGGTGGAAGACATCAACGGCATCAAGCTCGATGCCCGCAATGTGGGTGAACTGCCGCCCAAGGAACTCAAGCCGCTGGCGGATTCCCTGCGCACCGAACTCGGCTCCGGCGTGGTTGCCCTGATTTCCACCGCCGATGGCAAGGGCAGCATCGTGGTCGCCGCCACCCCTGACCTGGCGGAGCGGGTCGATGCGGTGGCGCTGGTGCGCGCGGCAAGTGCTGCCATGGATGGCAAGGGCGGCGGTGGCCGCCGTGACATGGCGCAGGCGGGCGGCCCGGATATTGGCAAGGTCGATGCCGCTCTGGCCGCCGTGCGCGACGCGCTGCGGCAGGTGGCCACGGCCTGACGCGGCCCCGCTCCACCAACTCCGGCAACCTGCAACGGCGCGACCTGTTCGCGCCGTTGTGCTGTACGCATGGTTGCCAGCAAATACTTCAATACAGAAAGTGAATATTTATTAACTATATTGCGGTTACATAGTATTTCCATTATACGCGATTAAGAAACATTTGTGGCCAGCATGTGTTTCCATGATATAGATGGAAAAGTTTCAGACCGGACCACCAGGCGCCACGCCAGTTCCGCCATGCAGCGTGGCTGCCTTTCCTCATGTCTGGCTGTTCAGGTGACAGGATTTTACGATGGCCGATACCAATACTGCCCGGGATACCCTCATTGACCTCCTGCGCGGTGTAGAGCGCTTCAATACAGAAGTCTTTCCCCAGAACAGGGAACTGTTCGCCAGCCTGGCCGAAAGCCAGTCGCCCGATACGCTGTTCATTGCCTGCGCCGACAGCCGCGTAAACCCCAGCATGATTACCCAGACCCAGCCGGGCGACCTGTTCGTGCTGCGCAACATCGGCAATATCGTGCCTGCGTACGGGGAGATGCTGGGTGGCGTGTCATCCGCCATTGAATATGCGGTCAGCGCGCTCAAGGTCTCGCACATCATCGTATGCGGCCATTCCAACTGCGGCGCGATGCAGGCCCTGCTGGACCCGGACACGAGCAAGCTGAGCAGCATGCCCACGGTGGCAAGCTGGCTGCGCAATGCCGAGGCCGCGCGCGCCGTGCTGGAAGCATCGGATGCGGGACCGGCCAGCGTGCGCAGCCTGTCCGAGCAGAACGTCCAGCTCCAGATCGCCCACCTGCGCACACATCCCGCCGTGGCGGCAGGGGTTGCCCGTGGCACCCTGACGTTGCAGGGATGGTTCTATGATATCGCAAGCGGGGAAGTCGTGGTGCTGGACGAGACTTCGCGCAGGTTCATCCATGTGGATGAAGCCATCGCGGCACTCCAGCAGGCCAGAAGTTCGGCCACGGCCTGATACCCCAGGCAGGCCGTGGCGGGGGCCACTATGCCTGCTTCTTGTCCTGACCCTGCCCGCCGGTGCCGCGCACGCGGCGGGCAGCCTTAAACTTTCCACATGGAATCTCGACTGGCTGACAGTCCGTGCGCAGGGTGACGCCGCCCTTCCCGCCGATGTCATGCCACGCACAACCGGGGAGATGGACCGGCTGGCGCAGTACGCCCATGCCCTTGCCCCCGATATTGCAGCACTTGAGGAAATTGACAGCGCGGACCTTGCCGCCCGGCTGTTTCCCGCCCCGGCCTATCACATCATCATCTCGGGCGATCAGGTGGTGCAGAAAGTCGCAGTCGCCATCCGTTCCGGGCTTCAGATCGAACGTTATCCCGATGTCACGGCGCTGGATGTCTATCCGCCCGACGCCCCGCGCCACCTGCGTTCGGGGCTGGACCTGAGCGTTGGCACGGGCGCGGACAGGCTGCGGCTGCTTGTCGTCCATCTCAAGGCCGGATGCCGCGATTCCGGCCCGCGTGAGCGCAAACCCGCCTGCCGCACGCTGTTACGGCAGATGGCGGTCATTCAGGACTGGATCATGGAACGACAGGATGAGGGGGAAGCCTTTGCCGTGCTGGGCGACTTCAACCGCCTGCTGGCCCCTGATGACCCCGCCCTGCGCACGCTGGCGGAAAACGGGCCGCTGACCCTTGCCACCGCGGACCATGCCAGCCCCTGCGCGCAGGGCAGTTATTTCATCGACCATATCATTCTGGGCGGGGCCGCGCGCGGCTGGCTGCAACCGGACAGCCTGCGCGTCATGCTCTACCGCGCTGATGCGGCAACAACGCGCCTGTCCGATCACTGCCCGGTCTCGGTAAGGCTGTTGCTTCCCTGAAATGCCCCGATACAGGCAGGGGAGCAGGATTATTCCGGCCAGATACCCGAGGCATGCATGGCGCTCCATCCCACGACCAGCACGCCCATCACGAACAGCACCGCGCCCATCAACTGGAGTGTATCCTTATAGGGCCGGAGCACGTCCGCCATGCTGGCCATCGCACCTTCCGGCGTGGTGGCGACCGCATCATCGGGCGAGGCCACAACGCGCGTCTGGGCCGCAGGCACCGGGCCGGGATCGGGCACATCGGTTGAGGCCTGGGCGGCTTCAGCCTGCTGCGCGACTTCGTGCGTCACCTCATCAGGATGCGCCACGCCATCGGGAGCGGGGGACTGGGCTGCCGCCACGCTATCCTGATCGGGGGTATTGGTCATGACGCTGTTACTCCTGCTTTACCCGACTCTGTGCCATATGTCTGTCAGTTCGGCAAAAAACCGGACTACAGATAGACCATTCCGGGCCAGACCACCACAGGCCCGATACAGCGGGAAAGCGTATGCGGGCACCGAAACTGACACGCCGCCATGGCATGGCTACCCTGCTGGGCGGGCTGCTGGCCACCAGCCTGCCACGCCACGGCCGAGCACGCGCACCCCTGCGCATTGGCATGATCGGGTCGGGGCATGTCGGCGGCACGCTGGGCGGGTTGTGGATCAGGGCGGGGCATCAGGTCATGTTTTCCGCCCTTGACCTGCGCGAAGCACAGGAACGGGCTGGCGGGTTTTCATCCCCCCTCGCCCTGGCGGGAAGTACGCGGGAAGCCGCGCAGTCTGGTGATGTCGTCGTGCTGGCGGTGCCTTATGGCGCACTCCCACAGCTTGGCCATGCCATCGGCCCGCTGCTGGGCAACAGGCCACTGATTGATGCCACCAATCCCTACCCATGGCGGGATGGCAGGATCGGCCGCCAAGCCCAGCGCGACGGGGCGGGAGTGACCACGCAGGCGCTGTTTCCCGGGGCGGCACTGGTCAGGGCCTTCAATTCCGAGGACATGACCACGCTGGCCGCGCAGAGCAATCGCCCGCCCCCGCGCATGGCGCTGCCCATGGCCGGGAATGTCACGCAGGCGCTGTACGCCACCGGCTGGCTGATCCATGATGCGGGCTTCGACCCCGTCATGGCGGGGCCGCTATCGCGCGCGAACCTGTTCCAGCCCGGCGGCCCCGCGTTCGAGGCGCGCATGACCGCCGATGAACTGCGCGCCGTGCTGGATGTCAGCGCAGACGAGCCGGTAGGCCGCACGCTGGCTGCTCAGTTCTCCGGCGGCAGGTAGGCCGCCTGGCGCAGGGCCAGGCCGAACTGGATCCAGCCAATGCCCGCCGCGATCAGTTCAACGGCAATGAACGTGCCGATCAGCCACAGCCCCGACCACGGCAGCGTGATATACAGGCATATCCCCACCAGCAGGCTGATCACACCGCCCAGCAGGATCAGCCACCAGCCCTGCAGCCCGCGCTGCTGGAACGCCATGATGACGCGCCCGATGCCCGACACCACAAGGCAGGCCGCGATGAACAGGGTAATGACCATGGAGCCGGTGGCCGGTTCCTCCATCATCATCGCGCCCGCGAGGATGTACAGCCCGCCACCCAGTATGGACATGAGCCTGCCGCTCCAGTCCCGCACGGCAAAGGCATGCGCGAGCTGCAGCGAGCCCGCTATGAACAGCAGCACGCCAAACAGGATCGTGCTGGCCATCGAGACGACCAGCGCATCCGCCCATGCCATGAACCCGAGCACGAGCGAGACGACGCCCAGCCCGACAAACAGCTCCCAGCGCTGCGTTAATGGCGTTTCCATGCGCAAAGACCCTTTATCTGTTTATCATGATGGAAAAATTCATCCGCCTGCGCTTCATAACAGGTGGGCTGGCCTGTGCGATACAGGCTTTCGGCACCCTGCCTGTTCACCGCAATGATTGACACGGACCCCGCAGTACTTCTATACGCGCCCGACTGCCGGGAACGTGGACGATACGGCTGGTGCCCATGGGTGATTGCTCCCCGGCGCCAGTAATACGTGGCGCGCCCGTCCTGTTCATGGGGAACAGGACCTACCGGTGCAACAACATGGCGCGTGCCCGCACGGGCCATGCAGATGAATGAAGTGAAAGCGCGATATGAGCAAGCGCCTCGAGAGCAAATATAAAATCAACCGCCGCCTTGGCGTGAACCTGTGGGGCCGTGCGAAGTCCCCGGTCAACAAGCGCGAATACGGCCCCGGCCAGCATGGCCAGCGCCGCAAGCAGAAGCCCTCCGACTTCTCCGTGCAGCTGATGGCCAAGCAGAAGCTGAAGGGCTACTACGGCAACATCGGCGAAAAGCAGTTCCGCAAGTACTATGACGAGGCCGTCCGCCGCAAGGGCGATACCTCCGAGAACCTGATCGACCTGCTGGAACGCCGGCTGGATGCGGTTGTCTACCGCATGAAGTTCGCGATCACCCCGTTCGCGGCACGCCAGTTCATCAGCCACGGCCACATCACGGTCAACGGCCGCAAGGTCAACATCCCCTCCTTCCTGGTACGTGACGGTGATGTGATCGAGGTGCGTGAGAAGTCCAAGCAGCTCGCCATCGTGCTCGATGCGGCCCAGAGCGGCGAACGCGACGTTCCGGAATACATGGAAGTCGATCATCGCCAGATGAAGGGCACGTTCCTGCGCTCCGCCAAGCTGTCGGACGTTCCCTATCCGGTCCAGATGGAACCGAACCTGGTCATCGAATTCTACTCTCGCTGATCTGGTCCCGGAACCGGGCAGACGTGACGCCGGGCGTGGGGCTGTGTCCCCGCGTCCGGCGTCCGCGTTTCTGGCCCCTGCCTGGTTCCTCTGCCTTGCCGCCGGGCCAGCCGCAGGAATGGACACGCTCGTGAACGCCCCCGCAGCCGATACCTCGCTTGCCGCCGAAATTACCCGCCGGCGCACATTCGCCATCATCTCGCACCCTGATGCGGGCAAGACCACGCTGACCGAGCGCATCCTGCGCGCGGGCGGCGCGATCCAGATGGCGGGCAATGTCCGGGCCAAGGGTGAGCGGCGGCGCACGCGCTCGGACTGGATGGGCATCGAGCGTGACCGTGGCATCTCGGTCGTGACCTCGGTCATGACGTTCGAATATGGCGGCTGCATCTTCAACCTGCTCGACACGCCGGGCCATGAAGACTTCTCGGAAGATACCTACCGCACGCTGACGGCGGTGGACGCCGCCGTGATGGTGATCGACGCCGCCAAGGGCATCGAGGCACGCACGCGCAAGCTGTTCGAGATCTGCCGCCTGCGCGACATCCCCATCGTGACCTTCATCAACAAGATGGACCGCGAATCGCAGGACCCGTTTGCCCTGCTTGATGAAATCTCGTCCTCCCTGGCGCTGGACACGGCACCGGCCACATGGCCCGTGGGGCGGGCGGCGCAGTTTGTCGGCACCTATGACCTGCGCAGCCGTGAGCTGCATGTCAGCGAGGAACTGGACCAGTCCGACCCGCGCATGGTCCAGCTTGGCGAGGAACTGGAACTGGTGGAGGCGGCGCTGCCCCAGTTCGACCGTGAAAGTTTCAATGCGGGTCATCTCACACCGGTCTTCTTCGGGAGTGCGATGAAGGAAATCGGCGTGACCGACCTGCTGGACGCGCTGGCCGCCTTTGGCCCGCCGCCGCGCGACCAGGCGACCGAGACCCGCAATGTCCGCGCCGATGAACCCGCGCTCACCGCGCTGGTGTTCAAGATCCAGGCGAACATGGACCCCAACCACCGCGACCGCATGGCGTTCGCCCGCATCTGTTCGGGCAAGCTGCAGCGTGGCATGCGGCTCAAGCATGTGCGCATTGGCAAGCAGTTCGCGCTCCATACCCCGCAGTTCTTCTTCGCCCGTGACCGCCAGCTTGCCGAGGAAGCCTTTGCGGGGGACGTGGTGGGCATTCCCAACCACGGCACGCTGCGCATTGGTGACACGCTGACCGAAGGCGAGGACCTGCGCTTTACCGGCGTGCCCTACTTCGCGCCCGAAATCCTGCGCCGCGTGCGGCTGGATGACGCGATGAAGGCCAAGAAGCTGCGCCAGGCCCTGACCGAACTGGCTGAGGAAGGCGTGGTCCAGCTTTTCCGCCCGCAGGATGGCGCGCCGCCCATCGTGGGCGTGGTGGGCACGCTCCAGCTTGATGTGCTGCAATCCCGGCTCAAGGGTGAATATGGCGTGGCCATCGGCTTTGAATCGACGCCGTACAACCTTGCCCGCTGGGTCACCGGCCCGCGTGACAAGCTGGAGACGTTCTGCATGGCCAACCGTTCGGCCATGGCGGACGATATTGATGGTGACCCGGTCTTCCTCGCATCCTCACCGTTCATGATGCGCCGCACGGCGGAAGGGAACCCCGACCTCGCCTTCCATGACATCAAGCAGATCGGGCAGGAAATCGGCTGAATACGCGGCGGCGGCCCGCCGGGGGCCGCCATGCCCATCCGGCCACTACGGGAGACACAGATGAAGCCTTGCGTCCCACCGGCTGTCTGTCGCATCTAGACGCATCATGCCCGATACACAGCCCCGCCTGCACCTGCACGACAGCAGGACACGCAGCACCGTTCCCTTCGTTCCGCTCGACCCGCTGAACGTTCGCGTCTATTACTGCGGTCCCACGGTCTATGATCTGGCGCATATCGGCAACCTGCGCGCCATGCTGACCGCGGACGTGCTGGTGCGCCTGCTGCGCCACCTGTACCCCCACGTGACCTATGTGCGAAACATCACGGACGTGGATGACAAGATCAACGCCCGCGCGCTGGCCAATAGCGAATCCATAGCGGAGCTTACGGCACGCACCATCCGTGATTTCCATGATGACCTGGCCGCCGTATCCATCCTGCCGCCCGATGTGGAGCCACGCGCGACCCACCATATCGGTGAAATGCAGGACATGATCCACCGCCTGATCAAAAGCGGACATGCCTATGAGGCCGAGGGGCATGTGCTGTTCGCGGTGGGTACCTACGATTCCTATGGCGCGCTGTCAGGCCGCAGCCCCGATGACCTGATTGCGGGCGCGCGGGTGGAGGTCGCCCCCTACAAGCGCGACCCCGGTGATTTCGTGCTGTGGAAGCCATCGGACGACCAGACGCCGGGCTGGGACAGCCCGTGGGGCCGTGGGCGGCCGGGCTGGCATATCGAATGTTCGGCCATGTCACACCGTTATCTGGGCGAAAGTTTTGACATCCATGGCGGCGGGTCGGACCTTCTGTTCCCCCACCATGAAAACGAACGCGCACAGAGTATGTGCTGCCACCCGCACGGACGTTTCGCCGCGCATTGGGTGCATAACGCCATGTTGCTGGTGAACGGGGAGAAGATGTCGAAATCCCTCGGCAACTTCCTGACCGTGCGCGACGTGCTGCGCGACACCCCGGCGGAAGCACTGCGCCTGCTGCTGCTGCGTGCACAGTACCGCTCGGTCCTGAACTTCACGCAGGCCGGGCTGGACGAGGCCCGCCAGATGCTGGACCGCTTCTACCGCGCGCTGGAACACCTGCCCGAACAGCCCGCTCCCCTGCCCCCGCCGCCCGATGGCTTCGTGTCCATGCTGTGCGATGACCTGAACACGCCCCGCGCGCTGGCGGAAATGCACGCGCTGGCCGATGCGGCGCTGGGTGGCGATACGCTGGCCGCACGCCAGCTCAAGGCGGCGGGCAACCTGATCGGCCTGCTGCATGACACGCCCGAGCAGTGGTTCCGTGGCCGCAGCACGGTAGATGCTGGCGCCATCGAGGCCCTGATTGCCGAGCGTCTGGCCGCCCGCAAGGCGCGTGACTTCGGCCGGGCCGACGCCATACGCAATGAACTGGCGGCGCAGGGCATCATACTTGAAGACGGCCCGCAGGGTACGACATGGAGGCAGGCATGACCGGACGTGATGGCGGGGCGGATATCGGCCCCATCGGCAACAGTCCGGTCGTCATCCTCGTGCGGCCCCAGATGGCCGAGAACATCGGCACCACCGCGCGCGCCATGGCCAATGGCGGGCTGTTTCACATGCGCCTTGTCGCCCCGCGTGACGGCTGGCCGCTGGAACGCGCATGGCGCAGCGCATCAGGGGCCGACCGCATACTCGAATCCGCCACCGTGTTCGATACGGTGGATGACGCGGTGGCCGACCTGCATCATGTCTTCGCCACCTGCCCGCGCCCGCGCCATATCGTCAAGTCGGTCCTGACCGCGCGCGGCGGGGCGGCCGAACTGCGTGAGATGACGGGACGCGGGCTGAAGGTGGGCCTGATGTTCGGCCCCGAACGCGCCGGTCTGGACAACGAGGACATGGCCCGCGCCGACGCCCTGATCCGCTACCCGCTCAACCCCGCCTTCATGTCGCTCAATCTGGCGCAGGCGGTCATGATCATGGCCTATGAATGGTGGATGGCGCAGGACGACACGCCGCCGCGCACCCTCATGACCAATGAGACGCATGTGGCAACCCGGGGCGAGCTGGACAATTTCATGCGCCACCTCATCACCGATCTGGATGACTGCGGCTTCCTGCGCAATGAGCAGAAGCGCGCGGGCATGGTGCGCAACCTGCGGCACTTCTTCCTGCGTGGCGAGGTGACGGAACAGGAACTGCGCACGCTGCACGGCGTGGTGACCGAACTCTCACGCGGGCGCAAGGCGCGGCAGGCAGGCGACAGGTAAACACCTGCCCACAGAGCATTGCGCCAGTCATGATGAAGTTTTTGGTGAAGCTTTTTGAAAAAAGGCGGCACCCAAAAACTTCCATGTTCATCAACTGAAAAAGGCCCGGTCTGGAACCGGGCCTTTTTTCATGTCAGCGCGATACGATCCGCAGCCGCCCGGCTACGCGCTCGCGCCCCATGAGCGGGAGCAGCTCACGCATTTCCGGCCCGCTATCCTCACCCGTCAGGGCAAGGCGCAGGGGATGATACAGCGCGCGCCCGGTGCGGCCCGTGGCCTCACGCACGGTGATGGTCCATGTCTTCCATGTCGTGTCGTCCCACGGTTCGGCGGGCAGGCATTCAAGCGCCTGAAGCAGGAAGGGTGTGTCCTGCGCGTCCATTACCGGCGGCACGATCTCGCCCGCCACCACGTCCCACCACAGGCGCAGTTCACTGGCCATGTCCACATTGCCGCGCACGGCGTGCCAGAAGGCCTCGGTCGCGCCCTCGGGCAGGCGGGTGCGGATTTCCTCAAACGGCATGGCCTGCATGATGCGCCGGTTCAGCCCCAGCAACTGCCGCATGTCAAAGCGCGCGGCAGAGCGTGAGACGCGGCCGAGGTCGTAATGCGCAGCCAGTTCATCGAACGAAAGCGGGGCCGGGTCATCCGCGCTGCCAAGGCGGGCAAGATAGGATACCACGGCGGAGGGTTCGATCCCGTCCTGCCTGAGCGCGCGAATCGACAGCCCATCAAAACGCTTTGACAGCTTGCCCCCGCCCTCATCGAGCAGAAGCGGCAGATGCGCGAAGGTAAAGCGGTTGCGTTTCGCGCCCAGCGCCTCGGCAATGTCGATCTGCACGCCGGTATTGGTCACGTGGTCCTCACCACGGATGACGTGGGTGATGCCCAGTTCCATGTCATCCACGACCGAGGCCAGCGTGTACAGCACCGTGCCATCGGCGCGCACCAGCACCGGGTCGGAAATGGCGGGCAGCTTCACACGAGACGGCCCCATGACAAGGTCGTTCCATTCCACCGTGCGGTGGTCCGACAGGCGGAAGCGCCAGTACGGCACCTTGCCATTGGCTTCGGCCTGTGCGCGCTGCTGAGGCGTCATGCGCAGCATCGCCCGGTCATAGATGGGGGGCTTGCGCATGCGGATGCGCGCCTCACGCTTGGAGGCGAGTTCCTGCTCGCTCTCGAAGCACGGGTAAAGCCGCCCGCTGGCCTTCAGATGCTCAATGGCCAGCGCGTAGCGGTCCAGCCGGTCCGACTGGCGGACATATTCGTCCCACTCAATGCCCAGCCAGCGCAGGTCATCCTGAAGGGCCTGCACGTATTCCTCTTTCGAGCGGCCCCTGTCGGTATCATCAATCCGCAGCAGGAAACGCGCGCCGTTGTGGCGGGCAAACAGGGCATTGGCAATGGCCTGACGCGCATTGCCAACATGGATCAGCCCGGTCGGGCTGGGCGCAAAACGGAGTTTCATGCCCCCTATATGCGGCGATCACGCCCGAAACGCCAGAGAGCATCCACCCGGCAATGCGCGATGGGCGCGAACTCAGTCCTCCGCGTCGTCATCATCCGCGCGGCGGGGGTCGAAGGCGCGCCAGTCACGCTCCATGGGTGTTGCGGCATGGGCCGCGAAATCGTCCAGTTCATTGGCCGAACGCCAGCCCATGTCACCGGCTTCGAGCACCTCGGCATCCTCCCCGAAGGAGAACCATGCCTTGAGCACCTCGGCAGGGGAAAGGCCGGCCATGCGGCAGCGCTCGATACTGTCGCGCACATAGGCGCGCGCGAAGGCGTTGGCCTGTATCAGGTCGGGAAAGCCGCCCACTTCCTCCACGATATTGTCCTCGGCGCCGCCTGACAGATCCAGAATCCGCACGCGCCACCCCTCCGCAGGGGCAAAAATGGTCTCTGACAAGATGAAGCCTTTCGTTATCCGCCCCACTTGGGGGCCGCATGCCTACAGGTCGCTTTTGCGGCGCAGCAGGAACTCACGCCCCACCTTGACCCGTGGCGTATCGTCATAGGCCACAATGTCTGCCGTGGCATAGGTTTCCGACCAGCGATCGGGAATGAAGGAACCGGTGCCGATTACATCGACCGGGGCGTGGGCGTCCGCCATGCTCAGGCATTTTTCCACACTGAAGCCCGATGACGCAATGATGCGGACATGGGCGAATCCGGCCTCGTCCAGCACCTCGCGCATGCGCCAGATGGCGGCGGCGGAAACCCCGGTGCCGACAAGGTAGCGCAGTTCCTTGTCCGAACGGTAGCGCCGGATGCTGCCTGGCGAGTGCCGTTCCAGCACGGCGTAGGATGATGCCGGGTCCAGCCCCTCCAGAAACCGCCCGCCATGGGTGTCGAGCCGCACGGCCAGCCGCCCGGTGGCGGCAAGTTCGGGAAAATGGCGGCAGACTTCCAGCGCGTCCGTGATCTCATGGCCGAAATAATCGACCAGCACCACCAGGTCCGTATCGGGATAGACCGCGTGGAACATCTCGGCGGCGGCGAGGGTGGAGCCAGCATAGCCCACCAGCGCGTGCGGCATGGTGCCCAGCCCGCGGGACGTGCCGAAATAATGCGCCGTGGCGTCGTTCGCCCCGCCAATGAAGCCCTGCGCGCCCTCCCTGCGGGCCGCGCTGCTCCCGACCGAGGCGGCATAGGCCATCTGGTCCTGCATGTCGAAGCCCGCGCAGTGCCGGGCCTCCATGGCCATGAAGCGCACATGCGGCAGCGCCATGGCCATCTGGTAAGCATTATGGGCCGCCACACAGGCAGGCCCCAGCAACTGGAGCACCAGCGTCTCAAGCGGCGCAAGCTGCGCGAATGACCCGGTGATGTAGGCCAGCGGTTCACCCGCGCCCACCCATGTCCCTTCGGGGAACATGACCGTACATTCGATCGTGGCCCCGGATTCGGCGGCAACGGCGTGCAGCCACTCCACCATGAGCCGTGGGGCCGAGATGACCGGGCGGCGCAGGAAGATGGCGTAAGTCACCTTCCTGTCCCCAAAGCGTTCGACAATGGCGCGCGTGCGATTGAAATAGGCATCCGTGCGGGCGGCGATCACATTGTCCGCCACCACGCGCGCTGCCATGCCCCCGCCGGGGCGCTCACCCTGGGTCATGTAACCTCCAGTTCCCCCAAGGGGTGGAACTAGAGCGCCCCACCCCCGATGCGACGCACCCGCGTCTTCAGTTCCTCGGCCAGACGGAACGCCATCTCAAGCGACTGCTCCGCATTCAGGCGCGGGTCGCAGAAGGTCTCGTAGCGTTCGCCCAGATCATCTTCCGTCAGGCGATGCGCGCCGCCAATGCATTCCGTCACATTCTGGCCGGTCATTTCGAAATGTACGCCGCCGGGGCTGGCGTCCGCAGCCTCGAACACATCGAAGAACCCGTGGATTTCGGACAGGATGGCATCGAACGAGCGTGTCTTGACGCCTGTGCTGGTGGCACTTGTGTTACCGTGCATCGGGTCACATAGCCATGTGACCGTGCGCCCCGTCGCCATCACTTTATCGAGCAGCGGCGGCAGGTGGTCACGCACCTTGCCCGCACCCATGCGCGAAATGAGGGAGATGCGGCCGGCTTCATCCTCGGGGTTGAGGATGTCGAGAAGCTGCTCCAGATCCTCGATGGTGGTGGTAGGACCGACCTTGATGCCGATGGGGTTGCGCACGCCGCGCAGGAACTCGACATGCGCGCCATCGGGCTGGCGGGTGCGGTCACCGATCCACACGAAATGGGCCGAGCAGTCATACCATTCGCCCGATGTCGAATCGATGCGGGTCAGCGCCTGCTCATAGGGCAGCAGCAGCGCCTCGTGCGAGGTGTAGAACTCGGTCTCGTCAATCTGCGGCGTGGTGGTGGCCGTCAGCCCGCACGCGGCCATGAAGTCCAGCGTCTCGCCAATGCGTTCGGCAAGCTGGCCGTACTGCTGGGCCAGCGGCGAACGCTCGACAAAGCCGAGGTTCCAGCGATGCACCTCATGCAGGTTGGCGTAACCGCCACCGGCAAAGGCGCGCAGCAGGTTCATGGTGCCGACGGACTGGAAATACCCCGTCTCCATCCGCGCGGGATCGGGCACGCGCGCGGCCTCGGTGAAGTCGGAGCCGTTGATGATGTCGCCACGGTAGGACGGCAGGGTCACGCCACCCTTCGTTTCGGTATCGGCCGAACGCGGCTTGGCGTACTGCCCCGCCATGCGCCCGATCTTGATGACCGGAACCTTGGCGCCGAAGGTCAGCACCACCGCCATCTGCAGCAGCACGCGGAAGGTGTCGCGCACGATGTCGGCCGTGAATTCACTGAAGCTTTCGGCACATGCGCCGCCCTGCAGCACGAAGGCCTGCCCGCGTGCCGCCTTGGCCAGATGGGCGCGCAGGCGGCGGGCCTCACCGGCGAAGACCAGCGGCGGGTAACGGCGCAGGCGGGCCTCTACCGCCTCAAGGGCTGTCTCGTCTGGGTATCGCGGCATCTGCCGCGCCGGAAACGACCGCCAGCTCTCCGGCGTCCAGGCCTGCCGGGAAGAACTGTTGGGGCTGTGCGTCGCACTCATGGGTCGGATCCTAATTCCTCTTGATACAAGACAATCCCCGCCCGTGGCGGGAGGGGGAGCCTTTATGTCGAAAAACACGCGGCATGGCAAAGCCTGTTCTTGGCCTGATGTGTCATTGCCCGCCGCCAGTGGGTGCCTGATGTTGCATTGTGGCCACATACGGGCTGTATCCATGCGGTTTATGGTCGCATTGGCATGGCTGTGCCCCATTATGTAAAAGGAACATGGTTGGCCTGCCGCGCCGGGACTTCCCTGCGGGAAGCGGGGTTGGCATGCTGTACTTTCAGGTAAAAGGATTACGGATCATGGCCACGTCACGTGGGAAACTCATAACCGCCCTGTCGGCAGGGCTGTGCCTGTTCAGCGTGACGGCATGGGCCGCGCCGGCAAATACAGACGACGACAACAGCCAGAACGAGGACCGGATGACCGTTCATGGCCAGCGCGGCCACCTGCCGCCGGGCTATGAGGAAGCGCCGTCCATGGAACTGAACCACGGCCCGGACCCCGACCATCTGGAGCATGTGCACCGTGATTCGGTAACGGGCACGGACCTGTCGCGCTTCGGCAGTGCTTACCAGAGCAGCGGCATCAATGGCGATGGCCAGCTTGGTGATTCCACCGGCAATGGCTGGGTCGCCCCGCGCTAGAAACGAAAAAGCCGCCCTCGACTGACATCGATGGCGGCTTTTTTCATACCGGCTTTCAGCCCGCGCTGCGGGGCGTGACACGCGTGCGGGTGCGCATGGTCACGAATTCCTCCGCCGCGGTGGGGTGGATGCCGATGGTGCGGTCCCAGTCGGCCTTCGTCAGTCGGCCCGTGACCGCAATGGCCAGCCCCTGCATGATCTCGGGCGCATCATCACCCAGCATATGGGCCCCGCGCACGACCTGGCTGGCCTGATCGACCACCAGCTTCATATAGGTCCGCTGCGCCCGCCCGCTCAGCGTATTGCGCATGGGGCGGAAGCGGCTGACATATACGTCCACATCACCGTGCTGCGCGGCTTCGGCCTCCGTCAGGCCCACGCTGGCCACCGTGGGGGTAAAGAACACCGCCTTGGGCGTGGTGTCGAAAGACCATTCGCGCGGGGGCGCGTTGCCAAACAGGCGGTCAGCCAGGATATGCCCCTCGGCAATGGCGACGGGGGTCAGGTTGAGGCGGTTGGTCACATCCCCGATGGCATAGATGCCGGGCACCGATGTCTCGCTGTTGGCATCGACAATGATGCGCCCGTTCTCCTGCGTGGCGATACCGGCCTCGATCAGGCCCAGCCCGGTAACCTTGGGGTGGCGGCCCGTGGCGAAAAACACGCAGTCGGTCACGATGCGCGTGCCGTTATCCAGCGTGACGGCAAAGGTGTCATCCTCCAGCCGGTCGATGCTGGTGGGCGATACGCCCACATGCTGGTGGATGCCGCGTGTGTCTATGGCCTCATGCAGCGCGTGGCGCAGGTCGGAATCAAAACCGCGCAGCGGCAGGTTCTGCCGGTAAACCAGATCCACCTCGGAGCCGAGGCCACGGAAGATACCGGCGAACTCCACGCCAATATAACCGCCACCCACCATACACACCCGCTGCGGCCGTTCCTTCAGATGGAACGCCTGATCGGATGAGATGGCATGCCCGATGCCCGGTATGGCGGGCATGGTGGGGGTGGAGCCGACCGCGATGACAATGCGCTCCGCCGTCACGCGCCGGGGCGCCACATGGGGCGCGAGGGGAGACGGGTCGATGCGCAAGGTATGCGCGTCCTCAATGGTGGCATGGCCGGTGAACAGGGCCACATCCGCCTTTTCCAGCATGGAGACATAAATGCTGTTGAGGCGGGTAATCTCCCGGTCCTTGGCGGCGATCAGCTCGGCCCAGTCATTATGCCCGCGCCGGGTTGTCCACCCGAAGCCGTGGCTGTCATCCACCCAGTCGCCATAATCACTGGCCTGGACCATAAGCTTCTTGGGCACGCAGCCCAGGTTGACGCAGGTGCCGCCCCAGTGCCGGCTTTCGGCCACCGCAACGCGCGCGCCATGGCCCGCGGCAATACGCGCGCAGCGCACCCCGCCGGAACCCGCACCGATTACGAACAGATCAAAATCATAACTCATGCCAGTCGCGCATCCTGTCTCGGCCGGAAGGACGGGCCAGCACACGCCATTCCGGCAGGGGACGGCAACATATTGATGCGGCCCCTGTGAAATAGGTCCCGGCCCCCCTGGTCAGGGCCGGGACACGGGCCATCAGCGTTCGGCGAACGCCTTTTCCACCACGTAAGCGCCGGGGTGGGAGTTGTTGCCCTCGTCAAAGCCGCGTTCCTGCAGCATCTTTTCCGTATCAGCCAGCATCTCCGGCGAACCGCAGATCATGACACGGTCATGCTCGGGATCGAGGGCGGGGATGTTCAGGTCGGTAAAGATCTTGCCCGTCTCGATCAGCTTGGTGATGCGATCGGTCACGGCAAAGGGCTCACGCGTGACGGCGGGGTAGTACAGCAGCTTGCCGGACACGTCCTCGCCCAGGAATTCATGCTCGGGCAGTTCGTGGCGGATATGGTTGGAGTAAGCCAGCTCCCCGGAGATACGGACCGTGTGGCTCAGGATCACGTGCTCGTAACGGTCATAGCATTCCGGGTCCTTGATCAGGCTCATGAAGGGCGCCAGACCCGTGCCGGTGGACAGGAAATACAGGTTGCGGCCCGGACGCAGGTTATCAAGCAGCAGGGTCCCCACCGGCTTGCGGCCGATCAGCACCTTGTCGCCCACCTTCACATGGCGCAGGCGCGAGGTCAGCGGGCCATCGGGCACCGCGATGGACAGGAATTCGAGGTGATCCTCGTAATTCGCGCTGGCGATGCTGTAGGCGCGCAGCAGCGGCTTGCCCTCGACCTCGATGCCGATCATCGTGAACTGGCCGTTCTCGAAGCGCAGCGCGGGGTCGCGCGTGGTGGTGAAGCTGAACAGGCGGTCCGTCCAGTGGTGAACCGACAGGACGGTTTCCGCGTTCAGGTGACCGTATTCCTTGCTCGGCGCGGCGAGGTGGAACACGCCTTCCTGCCCCTCAACGGGTGCGAGCCCCGTGAGCATGGTCTCGGAAGTGGGCATAATCAACGTATCGGACATCAGGTTATCACTCTCCCGGCTGGATGGAACACAGGCACAGGATTTCCTGAAACATGCGCCCGCCGCCACTGCATGGCTGAGGCGGGAATGTTTAGGCCATCCACAGCGTGGAATTCCAGCACAAACAAATATATCACGCGCCACGGGAAGCTGAATTCACCGCACAATGCCCATACCGGGGCGCTCATGTCACGTCACACGCGTACGATGCGGGTTTCTATTCGATGATTTCCCGTGCTGATGCAAGTACTGAGTCCATTGTCCCCACCGCCTGGATGACGCACATAGTCTGAATGACTTCTGAATTCCCTGACCGGGTCGCCCCGGCCCTGCTGGCGCTGGACGCCGCGATCGCATTCAGCGGGCTGCATGTTGAAACCCGTGAACGCCCCAAGCTGGAGCGCGTGATCGCGCGCATGCTGCAACCCGGCATGGAACGGATAGATGACGCCGCCTTCCGTTCCGCGCTGTGTACCATACGGCGCAAGCCGTGGGGCTCACGCCTGATGGACCTGACGCGCCGCGCGGGAAAGGTCTGGATAACCCGTGCCGATGCGGAGGCCGCGGCCACCACGGTGCAGGACCCCGAACCCGATGACGCCGCCCTGCTAGCCGCCCTCGCCCCGGTCGTGGCGCAGAAGCTGCGCGCCCATGGCGATACGCCGCGCGCGGCGGTGGAAAACGTACGCGCCGACCTGTTTGACGGGACGGGGCGCGTCCTCTCGCCCGCCGAACTGCGCACGCTGGCCCTTGCCGTGGCTGACGCCTTCGCCCTGCCCGACCCGGAGACCTTCGCCACCGGGCTGGAGCGTGAGGAAAGCAGCCGCAAGGACCGTGACGCCCGCATCGAGGACACGGCGCGCGCCCGACGGCGCGAGGAAGTCCAGCGCCTGCGCGCATGGGAAAAGAGCCTTGTCCCCTTCAGCGACGTGCCCGGCCTGCTGCGCTGCTCCCAGCGCGAGGCCCTGCGCTGGATTGCCGAAAACCGCCTGCCCGTCGCCCGCCGCGTGCCCCAGCCGGGCGGGCAGGAACGCTGGGAGTTCGATCCCGCCGAACTCATGGCGCTGCGCCAGAACCTGCCCCAGTGGCGCCGCGACAGCAGCGAAGGCCCGGCCCGCACGCCGCTGGCCCCCGACCTTGGCAACCGCCGCGTGGGCAATGCCGTCATCGCGCAGGTTGCCGCCCTTGACCGCTACGCCGCGCATTTCCGCACCGCGCGCGCGCTCAAGCGCCGCATCACACTGGTGACGGGGCCGACCAACAGCGGCAAGTCCCATACCGCGCTTGATGCGCTGGCGGCGGCGGAAAGCGGGCTGGCGCTGGCCCCGCTGCGCCTGCTGGCCCACGAATTCCGCGAGTCGCTGACCGCGCGCGGCGTGCCGACCTCGCTCGCCACGGGCGAGGAACGCATTGACGTGCCCGGCAGCCGCCACCTGGCCGCCACGGTGGAAATGTGCCCGCTGAACAACCCCGTGGATGTCGCCATTATTGACGAAGCCCAGATGCTGACCGACCCCGACCGGGGTGCCGCATGGACGGCGGCGATCATGGGCGCACCCGCGCGCCACCTGTTCGTGCTGGGTGCGCCGGACTGTATTCCCATGGTGCGGCGCATTGCCGAACTGTGCGGCGACCCGGTTGATGAAATCCGGCTTGAACGCAAGAGCCCGCTCGTCGCCGCCCCGCGCGCGGTAAGCGTGCATGAGCTGCAAAAACATGATGCGCTGATCGCCTTCTCCCGGCGCGAGGTGCTGGACCTGCGCGCCATGCTTCTGGCGCAGGGCAGGCGTGTGGCGGTGGTTTACGGCGCGCTCAGCCCCGAAGTCCGCCGTGCGGAGGCCCAGCGCTTCAACAGCGGTGATGCGGATATCCTGATCGCGACCGACGCTATTGGCATGGGGCTGAACCTGACCATACGCCGCGTCATCTTCGCGGCACTGCGCAAGTATGACGGCAACCAGACGCGCGACCTCAACCCGCAGGAAGTCAAGCAGATCGGCGGCCGCGCCGGGCGCTATGGCAAGCATGAACAGGGCGTTGTCGCGGTGCTGGAGGGCGTGGGCAGCCCGTCCTTCATCCACGCCATGCTGGCCGCCCCGCCGCAGCCGATCGAGGACATGCGCCCACAGGTCCAGCCCGATGCGGACATCGTGCAGGCCGTGGCGGCCGAAATCGGGTCCGACAGCCTGTTTGGCGTGCTGGTGCGCATCCGCCGCGCGGTGCTGCGGCGGGATGACCCGAATTACCGGCTGGCCAACATGGAACAGGCCTTCGCCATCGCCACGGCGCTGGAAGGGGTTGCGGACCTGACACTGGCCCAGCGCTGGGTCTATGCCATGTGCCCGGTGGATGACCGTGACAACGGCATCGAACGCCTGGTGCACTGGGCGGCGGACCATGCGGCGGGCAATGCGGTCCCGCCCCCCGGCACGGGCCGCCTGCCCGCCCCGGAACGCGCCGAGCGCACGGAACTGGAACGCGCGGAAAAGCGGCACAAGCGGCTGGTGGCATGGCGGTGGCTGGCGCTACGCTTCCCCGAGGCTTATGTCAGCCGCGACGAAGCCGAGGCCACGACCGCCCGCCTCAATGACTGGATCGAGGAAGTGCTGCGCCAGCAGAGCGTTCGCGCCCGCACGCCGCGCGCCTCCCCCTTCAGCCCCGATTCGCGGGCCAACCCGCCGGGACGGCGCAACCGTGACGCCTCGCCACAGGGCAAGCGGCCCGCGCGCAGGCGGCGCTAGTTTCCAAGGCAGGTTAAAACAAAAGGGATAAAAGTTTTTGGGTGCCGCCTTTTTTCAAAAAGGCAGCGTTCCTCGAAGCTTTTTGAAAAAAGCTTCACCAAAAACTTCTTCATGATTGGGGCAACGTGCTGAGGGCAGGCTTCAAACCTGCCCTCAAGCAATCTCAACCCGCGCGGATAACTTCCACGCCACCCATATAGGGCCGCAGCACGTCAGGCACGGTGATGCTGCCATCTTCGTTCTGGTAGTTCTCCATCACCGCAATCAGGGTGCGCCCAACCGCCAGCCCCGAACCGTTCAGCGTATGGACGAAGGCGGGCTTGCCATCCGCCGCGCGGTAGCGGGCGTTCATGCGACGGGCCTGAAAGTCGCGTGTGGTGGAGCATGACGAGATTTCGCGCCATGCCTTCTGCCCCGGCAGCCAGGCTTCCAGGTCGTATGTCCGGGCCGCGCCAAAGCCGGTATCCCCCGCGCAGAGTAGCATGCGGCGATAGGGAACACCCAGCCGCTCCAGCACCATCTCGGCACAGCGGGTCATACGTTCGAGTTCGGCGTCACTATCCTCCGGGGTGGTGATGCTGACCATCTCCACCTTCTGGAACTGGTGCTGGCGCAGCATCCCGCGCGTATCACGCCCGGCGGCCCCCGCCTCGCTCCTAAAGCAGGAAGACAGGGCGACATTGCGCCGGGGCAGTTCACCCGCAGGCAGGATCTGGCCCGCGATGCTGGCGGTCAGCGGCACCTCGGCGGTGGGGATCAGCCAGCGGCCATCTTCCGTGCGGAAGGACTGGTCAGCGAATTTGGGCAGCTTGTCAGTGCCGTACATGGCTTCGTTATTAACCAGAACGGGCACACAGGTTTCGACATAGCCATTCTCGCCCGTATGCAGGTCGAGCATGAACTGCCCCAGCGCACGTTCCATGCGCGCAAGCGGCCCGCGCAGCACCACGAAGCGCGCGCCGGACAGGCGGGACGCGGTCTCGAAATCCATGAAGCCGAGCGCTTCACCCAGTTCAAAATGCTCGCGCGGGGTGAACGCGAACTCCCGTGGCGTGCCGTGCTGATGGACCACCACATTGGCGCTTTCATCCGCGCCATCGGGCACGCCCGCGTCCAGCCGGTTGGGCAGGCGCTCCAGCGTGCCGCGGATACGGCTGTCGAGATCGTCCACCTGCGTCTGGAGTTCTTCCATACGCGCCTTGGCGCATGCCACCTCCGCCTCAAGGGCCGAGCTGTCGCCACCTGTCCTGCGCAGCGCCCCGATTTCCTTCGAGAGCTGCTTGCGGCGGGCCTGAAGTTCCTGCAGGGCGGTCTCGGCGGCACGGCGGTCACGGTCAAGCAGCAGCAGGGCAGTGGCCACGGCAGGCTCGCCGCGTCGCTTCAGGGCGGCATCAAAGCCCTCGGGATCGGCGCGGAGGGCGCGCAGGTCATGCATCAGGTGGTCTCCTCGGTTTCTTCAGGCGGATTGCGCGGCTCGACAAGGCGGGCGCAGAGAATGGAAATTTCGTACAGGCCAATCAGCGGCACGGCCAGACCGGTCTGGGTAATCACGTCCGGCGGGGTCAGGATGGCGGCGACGACAAACGCGCCCACATAGGCATAACGCCGCACCTTCGCCAGACCCTTTGATGTCACCAGCCCCACGCGCGCCAGCAGCGTCAGCACCACCGGCAGTTCGAACGCCATGCCAAAGGCCAGGATCAGCTTCATGACCAGCGACAGGTATTCCGACACCTTGGCCTGCAGTTCGATCTGCAGGCCGTCCTGCCCGTCCGCCGTCTGGAACGACAGGAAGAACTTCCACGCGGCGGGGAAGATGAAATAATAGGCCAGCGCCGCCCCTATGGCGAACATGACCGGCGTCGCCACCAAGAACGGGGCGAAGGCGCGCTTTTCACTGCGGTACAGCCCCGGCGCGATGAATATCCACGCCTGCACCGCAATCATGGGAAAGGACAGGCAGGCCGCGCCGAAAAAGGCGACCTTCATGTAGGTGAAGAAGGCCTCGTACAGCGCGGTGTAGATCAGGTGCGGCTGTTCGCCCTTCTGGCGCATGATGGCGCCCAGCGGCCGGGCTAAGAAGAAATAGATCTGTTCCGAATAATAGTAACAGACGGCAAAGCACAGCGCGAAGGTCACAAGGGACCACAGCAGCCTGCGCCGCAGCTCGACCAGATGCTCAAGCAGCGGCATGGGCTGGTCGTTGATCGAATCCTCGTTCAGGGTCCTGTCTCCTGCGTCCATCGCGTTACTGGCCCCGCCCTTCCGCCGTAACGGAGATGCGCCGCCCGCCATGGATCACCCTGACCGGCGGCAGGAAGGCGGGCGGGGTAAGGTGGGGCATCTCGGCCGCGATGCGGCGCGCGGTGCGCGGCGGCAGGAAATCGGGGGCGTCCACCGCCCCGGGCGGCGTGCTGTCCATCTCCAGCGTGTCCACCAGCGGGGGAATGTAATGGCGGGGGGGCAGCGCGCGTTCGGGCATGTCCGCCGCC
>NZ_QUWV01000207.1 GCF_003403295.1 Komagataeibacter melaceti
CCGCCCGCCCGACTATGCCTGAAATAGCATCTGGCTGGGTCAATTCCTGATGAAAAACCCGGGTCAGTTCTCAGTGAAAATCAACAGTTTCGTTTCATGGAGACAGTATCGTGGGGCCCGTTGTGGGTGCGGACGTGTCCACCGAACTTTCCTGGCGGATGACGGTGCCGAGCCCCGTTCCGTTGATGATTTCATCGGCCAGTTCACTTACGACACCCCCCATCGCCACGGACCCGGTTTCTCCCTGGCGGGTCCGGGCCTGCTTCCGTCGCTCGATTTCCGTCAGTGCCGTGCCGCGCGGAAAGACCTGCGCCAGTCTCCGGCGGGCTTCCGTCGTGCCCAGTGCGTCATAGACCCGGCGGCGCAGGGCCGTATCTTCGGGAGTTGTGGAAAGGGCCCACAGTTCGATCGGTCCCATGAGGTTCAGGACATGAAGCTCGTACCACGCGCCATTGACGAGGATCTGGAGGATCAGTGGCGAGCCGGCCCCATCCTGTCGCGGGCCAGTGAGGCCGGTTTCGAGTATCTGGTGACCGGCAGTGGTCAGCCGGAATGTCTCGGCAATTTCCTTTGCTTCGTCGGGATTGGCCGCGCCAAGGATGAAGCGTCCGGTGGAATGCTGGATGAGATAGGTGCCGAAATCCGCGAGTTTCTGGCTGGCAAGCCCGATCTTCACGTTGAGTTTGGCGCCACGGCGGGCAGCTTCTTCGAACTGGCGCTGGATAAGTGGCGCGCCCGCCGTGCGTTGGAACTCGTCGCAGCCGATGCGTTTGAAGGATTCACGGAACTCGCGAAACCGTCGCTCGTGGTGGGGCCGCACATGGGCCGGGACATTGTTGGCTTCGTCGGGGTCGAGGAAGAAGTTCCGGGCCATGATCTGGAAGCCGAGCAGGAACATGAGTTCCGTCTGGCGCTGTGACTCGCCGGGCCCTTCGGGCGCGACACGGGCAATGTCCACCACGATGATGCGCGCGTCGCCAAGGTCCAGCCTGGTCGGCTGGTTCAGCGTGGGATAGCGGCTGATGAACGAAGTGATGTAGCGGTGGAAGATGTCGATCGAGCTTTCCTGCCCGCCTGTCGGATTGGGTTT
This sequence comes from Komagataeibacter melaceti, assembly GCF_003403295.1. Classification (GTDB taxonomy): domain Bacteria; phylum Pseudomonadota; class Alphaproteobacteria; order Acetobacterales; family Acetobacteraceae; genus Komagataeibacter; species Komagataeibacter melaceti. The sequence continues at coordinate 1,091 of NZ_QUWV01000207.1, forward strand.
TTCAAACGGAATCCTGATCCGGTCTTCGCGTATGGCGTCCAGCAGGTCCGCCATGACGGGCACCGCCCGCTGGGTCGCAAAGTGTGCGAACCGCATGTCACCGGCCTGCGCGAAGGCGTCGGCAATGTCCCACCATGTCGCGTATTGCGCGACGTCAATGCGCAGGCTGGCGAGGCGTGCGTCCACGTCGGGATGCATGCCGGCGCGGTACATCTTGGGCCTGACCGACGGCCCTTCATCGGAATAGAGTTCATAGACACAGGTGATCACCGCCGAGATCAGCTGGTTCATGCTCTCGAATGCCTTGCCATCCAGCGGGGTGCAGACCAGCGAGAGGAAGTTTTCGAGAAACGTGCGATGATAGCTCAGGGGTTTGCGGCAGCACGCTTCGGTGTCGAATATGTTGTAGGCATGTTCGGCGATAAGCTGAAAGGGCACATGCACTGCAAGATGCCGGTCCTCGGGGCGCAGGCCGTTGGTCACCATGTCGACAAAGCCGCCGGTGGAATCCCCGATGTCGAGCTTGCCGATCATGGGGATGCGCGGTCCGTCATCGCTCATGCTCGCATTGCTGAGCAGGGTTCCGAGGAGCAGGGCGTTGTCGAGGACGGACTTGCCGCGTCGCGACGGACCAACAAACAGGTCAAGCACGGCGCCCCGTCCGGCGCCCGACGGATCATAGAAGACGATCTTTCCGTCCGCCGCGCGGAACATGACCGCGCCGTCGCGCCATGGCGCGGCCTGGCGCGCCCATGGCATCAGCGTCAGGGCTTCGGTCAGGGGGGCGGCGGTCGGTGGTGCGGTCGATGCGATGGCGAGACCTGGCGCCGAGGACATGACACCGGCGAGCGGGTCACCACATACGCGCGTGGCGCTGGCGCCACCCCATGCGCCAATGGCCTGCTGCAGGCGGGACGCACGGATCGCGAGGCGTTCCTCATCTCCCATGCTGGCCCGGGTCGCAAATGACACCCTGAATTTGGTGATCGCCTCATCCTGGCGTGCCCGGATGGCGTCGAGTTCCTGAAAGGCCATATGGATGGCCCTGTTGGTCCCGAACTTGAGAAAGGTGGCGATGGCGGCCTTCCAGCTCATGTAGCCGGGGCGTGCGCCTTCTATCAGCGCGCCCATGCGCCAGGGCATCCTTCGCTGCGCCATACGGGCTGCAAGCTCGGTAAATGGCGCAAGCGCCTGTGCATCCGGCGCGCGGGTCATGTCCACGGGCGTCCAGTCATTCACCCCGAGACGCGCCCAGGAAAATCCCGGCGTATAGGCGTCGTCCATGAAGACCTGTTCACGCAGTGGTGGCCAGAGCATGTCCGAAATGTCGGGCGGCGGGTCTTCGTCGGGGATATGCTGGGGCGGGCGGTCCAGTGGCGTGGAAGGCGTCCAGTCCGCTCCCGCGGTCTCTGGATAGACCTCCTCGCGAATGGCCCGCAGGCCATCACGCGGTGCCAGTGCTTCCACCATGACATCGCGTGTTGCCATCGCCTCCAGCACCCGCGCGACGAACGCGTTATGGATGGTCGCCAGCTCCGGGCTTGAGAGAAAGGGATTCTGTGCATCGCCGATCGGGGGAACGCTGGCCCTGTCGCGTCTGCGTCGTTGCGCGATAAGCTTCTGCTCGGGGCGGGAGAGGCGACCTGGACGGGTCCACACCACAAGCCATATCCGTTCCTCGCGCATGTAAGGCGTCAGGACACGGGCGCGTTCGGTGAACACATCCTCGAAGCCCGCATTCAGGGCACGTGCTATTGCGCGCCGGTCGGCAAGGTTCTGCTCGATGATGCCGCGGACTGCATCGGGATCGGCGGAGTAGCAGAACTGCAGGGCGTGTCCGGGCTCGGTGAACAGGCTGGCCAGTTCGTCACGAAGGGCTTTCGAAGCAGTAACGATATCCTGCTTTGTCGCGAGCCGGCGCAGCCCGCCGATGCGCAGGACAGTAGCGTAATCGCCGCCGAACGTAATGAGGCCGCTGGTATCGCATGTGGCAAGGTCGCAGAACGATGTAATTTCGCGCCGGAATGCCCTGGATGCGGCACTGAGGGTACGAAGTATGGCGTTTGTCGGGCTTAATGCGCGGCGTAGCGGCACACGCCTGCGGCCGGCTTCCGGTTTTTGCCGTCCTGTTTTCATAGCCCCGCGGCCCAGAGACGAAGCGTGCGTGTATAGAAATCAGGGTCAGCGCCGAACCATTGCCCACGCATGAGGATGCGCAGTCCGGATGTCCCCTGTCGGCCGAAAAGGTCATCGCACGGTGTGTTGGAAACGATCCTGCGCAGCGCGGCAGGCGAATTGGTGCCGAACCTTTCCTGCGCCTGCTCGCGTAATTTGTAGAGTGCCAAAAATACCAGGTTTGCCTGTTCCGCCCGGGCGGCACCCTCGCCGCTGGCAGCGTCGGGGTGCGTCTTTGCAACATATATTGCGCTGGCAAGTCGTCCCAGCACCCCCTGATCCATCTGGGGCAGCCAGATGAGGACGGCCACCGTGTCGATGTCCGGCTCGTCGAGTGCATAGGCTGGCGCGCAGGTCGGGCATAACGGGATGTCCGCGACCGAGAGTCGGGCAGTTGTATTGCGGCAGCACATGCAGTCCTGGCCTGCCGTGACCGGGTTCATGGAGAGCCTGAGAGCGCCCGTGGGCGCCCTCGCATGCGTGATGGGGTCAAACATCTTACTGGTCGAACAGCATCTGCTTCTGTTCGCCGGTGACGGCCGGGTTCTGCTCGAAGAGCGTGTAGGACGTGGTGCGGGCGAGGAACGGAAGTGTCAGCAGGAATCCGCCGCAGACCACTCCGGTGAGCACCATGCCCATGCGGATGCCTGCGTTGGGATTGCGCTGGTGCTGGTACCAGGCGAATACGGAGATCGCGAGGAGCAGGCCGCCGCCTACCCAGCAGACCATGTTCATCAGATAGCTCCATGCCAGATTGATATGGGTGGTCGCGTTCTGTGCGATCTGGTCGATGGCCTGCGCATGCGCGGGCATGTCGGTCAGGTGCAGTGTGAGGGCGGAAATCCCGAGGACACAGGCAAGTTTTCGGGCATGATGAAGCTTGTTCATGTATAATTCACCGTATGGATCTGGCGGAGCGTTTTCATGACGACCCGAGATTCAGCTCGACAAGGAGCTTGGGGCCGATGACGTCCGCGTTCATGACAAGGAAACCACCGACCAGCATGATGATGTTGAGTCCGGTGGATGAGTTGTTGGTGCCTTTGGCGCGCCCGACCTGCCGGATGATCGCGAAGTAGACGATCAGCGCGCCGTAGCTCATGAAGTAAAACCGGAACATGCGCAGTATCGCCGAGAACACCTTGACCGGTCCGCCGGTAATGGCGCTGGTCAGGGTGTCGATCGACACGGCGGCCGGGGCGTCGCCGCCGGAAAGGGACGCGCTTGTATCAAACCCGAGCGTCTGGTTGCCCATGTTCAGGAACTGGGGAAATGAAAGCAGTGTCGCGCCCACGAAAATCATGAATTCAGGCACGAACGGCCGACCGACCATACCGGCGGCCTGGGCCGAGCGTTCATAGATCCCGTAGACGCCGCCAAGAAGGAATGATGCCCCGCCAATATAGCAGAGCATCGGCAGAACCCATTCCAGTGCGGCCCCGATATCCGCGACGAAATTGAACAGTCCCTGCATGGGATGGTTACCGGATCACGCCGTGTTCGGTCTGCACGACCCAGCCGTTCCGTTCCTGCCTGACGGAGATGACCTTGCCCCACGCGCCGAGAACGGCGCCGGGTTCGACGCGGATCGGATTGCCACCTTCCGGGCCTGCCAGGATGGCGATGTCGGGAGCTGCGGCCTGAACCGAGTAACGCGGCAGGGCAACGGCCGGCGCGACAGGTGCATCGTGGTGCGCGCTTTCATGATGGGCCGGTTTCTTCTCCTGGGGCGGCGTCTGCGGTGTCTTGGCGGGTGGCGTGGCCTGGGGGGCTGCATTCGCCTGCGTCGCCGGTTCTGGCGCGGGGGCAGGCGCGGGCTGCGCCCTTGTGGCCTGGTCGTGGGCCTGCGTTTCCAGCATGTCCTCGCGGTGCCGCAGTTCATCCAGACGGCCGGCGAATTCGCCCATGCCGGTTGCGAGTTTCTCGCCGAACGCCTGCTGCGTCGTCTCCAGCCTGTGTTCGAGTGTATCAACGTGGTCGGACAGTTCTTCCATCCGGTGGTTGATTTCTACGAGAAGGCGGTCTTCGGCCGTGGGCTGCGTTGAAGGCGTCGCAGACGCTTCATGTCCATCCGCGGCTGATGCTGTCTGCTCTTCCGGCGTGGTTGATGCAGACGAGGGTTGCATGCCGGTTGGCTGCGTGTTCGGAGATGAACCCGTCGGCGCCATCGGGGCGATGGGAGAGGCGCTCTGGGTCGGAGCGGTGGATGGAGACGGAGCCATGGTCGAGGCTGGAGTGCCGGCCTGTCCGGGTCCGGCGGGAGGCGATATGTTCGTCGCTTCAAGCCGGGGAGGCGATATGCCAGCCCCCTGCGGTGCCATCTGGGCCGGTGCGGGACTGGTTGTCATGCCATCGGTGTTGGAAAGACCCTGCTGCGGCGTGACAAAGGGGACCGAAACGCCGTGGTGCGCGGCAAACGCGGCCCCGACGCTCAGGCCTCCGATCAGCAACCCGGCACCGATGTAGATGTTCCGGCGTGACGAGACTTTTCCGGGCACGTGCGGTTCGTCCTGCGGAACATGGCCGCGTGCTGTTGTCATCTGCGCCGGTCCCTGCGGGGCTTCCGGTGCCGTGGCGTCCGGACCGGGCCGGGGCGGTGGACCACCCAGGCTGTCCTGCTCCTTACTTGCGGGCGTGCGCAGCATCGTCACCGACCCGCCGTCAATTTCCTGCATGAGTGCGCTACCTTTCATGATACCTCTCCTTCGTCGCGCCATTGTGCGGCGACTGGTTGTGGGTGCGGATCAGGGCGCATAGACGGGTTCATCAAAGATGACGCCGACCTCGGCCCCCTGTTTGAGCTTGACCGTGGACTGCTGTGCGGTCTGCTTCTGGAGCACCTGCGAGAGCTGCTCTCCCATCCGCCCGGCGGCGGCACCCATCTGCTGGGCAAGATTGAGATGGGTGAACGAGGTCATCCCGTATCCGCCGGTGTAGGACGTCGTGTTCGCGCTCATCATTGCGTTGCCGAGCCCCTCAACGAAGGCCGCTGCCGTTGGCAGGATGATGCGGGTGGCGAGATGCTCGTGTACTTCGGACGCGACGCCGGTTTCGGCAGTTTTGGGGGATACGGCGTAAGCCGAGACCGCAATGGGGTCTGTATCGCCGATCATCAGGTGGTCAAATTTGATGATGAGCCGGTCGTTCTTCATCTGGAACGCGCCGCTGATACGCGCCTTGGCGAATGGACCTGAATCTATCTCGACAAGCACCTGGTCCCCCAGATCGCTGTTCGAGGTGATGACCGAATGGCCGTAGACTCCCCGGCCTGCGGCAAGCATGGGCTTCTGTCCCGCGTGTGATGACTGGCTGGCGTTTCCCGCAGGTGACGCCTGTGCGCCACTGTCATTCGTATGTTCGGCGCTTCGGCCAAAGGCATCGCTCCGGGCTGTCGTGGGAGCGCTCGAACTGGCGATGCTGTTGCCGCGGCGGGTGGAAGGACGGCTGTCATCATCCGGGAGCATCATTTCAAGCTGGGAACCATGTCCGGACCATGCGGCGATCAGCTCGGCCTGTGCTGCAAGGCTGATTGCAGGCTCCTCATGCGTCGTATTCGCGTGTGGCGTCTTCGTGGCTGACTGTGATGAGGTCTGCCCGGCCCCGTCAGGAGCATTGCTGAACGGATCATTCACCTGTGGCGGGCGTGGTTTCGGTTCTGTTTGCGCCTCCTGTGCGGGATGTTTCTGGTCGGGCGTGCCGGGCGGCGGGGTTGCCGTGTCGTTTTTTGTCTGTGTCGGCGTCGGGGAGGCCAACGTGCCGGAGCCGTCTCCCAGTTCTGCTATGTGTTGTTCTTTCGGGAGATCACGACCGGACAGGGCGGGCGTATAGGATTGATTCTTTTGTGCCGCTTCCTGGGCGTTTTTCTTTTCCTGCTGATTTGTGATTTCGCTGAGGCGTGACGACTGGTTGCTACCACCCGCGGGTGCCGCAAGCGCCGGCGTCTTCACGCTTTCCGAATGCGGCGTATCCCGCTTTCCGACATGAAACACGAAGTACAGGACCATGGCGCCGATCACGAACAGCACCACAACATAGGCGGCAACGCGGCGCGTATCGTCGAGGCTCGTGCGTAGCCCGGTTCTGGTGGGGGTATCCGGCTGCGCGTTCACGGGCCATCCTTCGTGAGATGGAGGGGAAAGGGCGGTGTTCCGGCACCGTTATTCACCAGGACTTCCGGCGTTTCAGGAATTTCAAAAACCGTGAAGCCGTACTGCGCCTCGTGCCCCGTAGGGCCGGGGGAGACGACTTCGTAATTCGTTCGCAGATACATGTGACGACCGTACTGCCAGGCGCGTATGCGGTCCGGGTCTCCACCTGAAACCAGAAGCGGGACTGCTTCGGCCGGGGGGGTGCCGTCGAGCATCGCGTTGAAAAATGAAGAACCCGTGGCCGGTATGTCTGGTCCCGTACTTGGCCTGTCATGCGCGTTTGGGCCGCGTGCAGCCACGCGCGCGGTAAGGTCGGCGTCGTATGAGCCAGTTCCTGCCACGATCATGAAACTGATGGGTTTGGGCGCTCCCTTGAGACTGACGAGCACACCGCCATGCGCGTAGCGTGTAACCGGCGTGAGCTGCAGCACGTTCGAACCCGGCTCCGGTACACAGGCATTTATCCCGACCGGGCGTACGGCGGTGTTATGCCCCGCCCCGTCCTGGTCGCAGCCACCATTCTTGTTGCTGGCGATATCCCATGCGATCGGCCAGGGCTGTCCGGTTTCATCAAGGAAAGTAATGGACGCCGGATAGTCCTGTGCGATGCGTATGATATTGATCGTCCCCCCGGCCGCCATTGCAACCGTTACGGAGCGCGAAACCGGCACGACGATCCGGTGCGGGTCATCCGCACCGTCAAGCGCCCGTTGGCCTGCGTCAAAGCGGTCGTAAAGCCTGTCCATGGCCTGTGGCGGGGGCGGGAGGCTGCCCGCATAGACGGGATCGGCATGCTCGGGCCTGTCATCATGATTGAGGGACTGCGCGTACATGGCCGGGAATGGGGCTGAGGCAAGCGCCAGACCCAGTAATACCGTGCGTGATGAGAGCATTCAGTCACCGCCATCACTGGCACGAGGTGCGTTCAGCTCCGCAATGACCAGCCCATCGGGATGGAGGGGATCATTCGTCCGGCGGATTATGACGTTGACGGCAAGCTGGTCGGTCTTGGAGCCGCTGCCGTTTTCCCATTTGAGGTACATGGGGAAATAAACATGCCATTCATAGTCCCCGCGCGGTGTAATTCCTTCCCATCTGACCGAGCCTGCGGATTTGAGGGATGCCGTCAGCATGACCCTCCTGGCCTTGATAAACTCGATGTTCCCTGGCTTCTTGAAGGCATCGAGCCATGTATTCCATGCCGGGGTGGTGAAGTATTGGGCATAGGATGAAAGTTGCTGCGCATATTGCAGGAAATTGATCGTATAAAGGCCGGTTACCTTCTCGACGCTCCAGTTCGTAACCTGAGCGTCCGTGAAATACGGCTGGTCGGTGACGATCAGCTCTCGCGGCTTTCCGAACGGGTCGTGATAGATGTGCTTCACGCGGGGTGGATGCGTGATTGCCACGAAAAGGGAAATCGCCAGACCGACGTTGACGATCATGCTGACAATAAGGGTGAGCGTCAGCCGCCCCATCATCAGTTGTCCGAATGCCGGGTCAAGAAGACGCCGTGTAGTTGCCTCAGCGGTATTGCGCATGTTCACGCGAACCCGGCGGCATAGGTGGCAAGGCGCCTGCGGCCGAGGAGACTGCAATGTACGGTTTTCTGGTCGCGTGGCGAAACAAAGAAGATGCGGCTGGTGACGCGGCAGATTTTCTTGACCATCTGACCTGCCACCGTGCTGTTTTCAGGAACGGCGAACGGATTGTCAGACGGGCAGCTCGTGCGCAGCGTGAGGCCAGTCCTGGCGGGAAGGCCCGCGCGACGCGCGGCCTCGCCAACGGTCTTGACCGTCAGGCCAAGAATTCTGGCAATGAATGCGGGGCTGTAAAGGCGTTTCCAGAGTTCGGCGAGATGGGAAACGGCCCTGTCATCCCAGATTGCGCGGCCGGAACGGTTGCGCGAGACCAATCCGGAAAAGTCAAGTTTATTTAAATAAGTATTTGATTTTGTGATTGAAATGTGCGGGGGGGGGGGGGCGCCATGAG
>NZ_QUWV01000208.1 GCF_003403295.1 Komagataeibacter melaceti
TAAACGACGTCAATAACGACGTCGTTAACGACGGTAAGTTACCAGTCACAATCCTTACTCATAAGGCGGCCTCAAGCGGCCCATTACCTTTATTGACCATATCAGTCCAGAAACAAAACACGCCACCCGTGGCAATCCGGGTGGCGTGCTTCGTATCATCGGCAGGGTGATGCCGTGACATGGCGGCGGGCGTGAGATGAAGAAAGACCCACCGCCATTCCTGTCATGGGAACCAGCGCCGTCCGCAGCGGTAGGCAATCAGGTAAAGCCCCATGTAAATCATCGGAATGAAGAAAATGATCCGTTCAAGATCACCCATCATGGTCAGATCTCCCCATCGGATGAAAGGCTGGACTGGGCATCAAGCATGATCGCGCCAGCCCCGGAAATCAGGATGATCATGACCGTGCCGATCACCCATGCGAAATACCATGGCCCCTGATCCCCCACGAATACGGCGAACAGCAGGGACACGACCAGAACCACGGCCAGACCGGCCAGGCGCAGAAGCTTTGTCATCACGACCTCGCAATCAGTAGCTATGGGTGTCGTTCACGACATCGGCGGTATGGGAGCTGTCACGTTAACTGTAGTGTGTTGAGTAACGCTCTGCCGTGAAGTTTTCAGGCTGTCAGCTGGGTGGCCTTGTTCCATTGGG